>CACXQO010000137.1 GCA_902769815.1 uncultured Bacteroidia bacterium
CAAACAATTGCCGCATATATTCCCCGTTTTCTGGGGCGATGGTTTTTCCAAATAGGGCGATGGTCATAGTTTTTATATTTTCGTCTGGTAGGGACAACGGAGCTTCCCCGTTGTTGGCGTGTTCGCCTATTCCTACCGTATAGTTATCCTTCTTCCTTCACAGATTCGTGGCTTTCGTCGGTCATCATGCGAAGGTAATTCACATAGCGCCAGTCGGCGATTTCTCCGTTTTCAACCGCCGCCTTCACCGCGCATCCCGGTTCATGGGTGTGGGTGCAATTGGCAAAACGGCACTCGCTCATCAGGTCGCGCATTTCAGGAAAACGCTGCGCAAGGGTCTCTTTCTCAAGATCATACAGCACAAACTCCTTGATGCCGGGCGTATCCACAATCCACGCGCCAAAATCCAAATGGTGCATCTCGGCGAAAGTCGTGGTGTGCTTGCCTTTTTCGTGGTAGTCGGAAATCGCACCGATGCGGACGTTCAAAGACGGGTCTAAGGCGTTTACGAGAGCCGACTTGCCCACGCCAGAATGACCAGAAAAAAGGCATATCTTCCCTTGCATCAATACTTTAAGTTCCTCGATTTGGAAGCACGTCTTGGCCGAAACGCCAAAAGAAGTGTAACCCAAACTTTGATAATATTCCATCAAGACGCACATCTCCCCTATCTGCTCGTCAGTGTACAAGTCGCACTTGTTAAAAATGACGGCAGCGGCAATGTGGTAGGCCTCGGCGGTCACCAAAAACCTGTCGATGAAACCTGTGGATGTGCGCGGCTGAGCGATAGTGGCCACCACAATAGCCAAATCGACATTGGCGGCGATGATGTGTGAGGCTTTGCTCAAATTCACTGATTGCCTGACGATTACATTCTCTCGCGGTTCAATTTTCTTGATAACTCCCGTATCTTTGCCAGGTTCCTGCTCAAACTCAACGTTGTCGCCGACGGCCACAGGATTGGTGGAACGCAATCCGTCCAAGCGGATTTTCCCACGCAGGCGGCACTCCCACTGCCGACCTTCACCGTCCAAGACGATGTACCAACTGCCCGTCGATTTAATGACTTTCCCTAACATTTCTGGTAACGTTTTCCAGGCAATGCCATCAGCACGCCGTCGAATTCCAAATTCAAAAGTATAGCTGCAATTTTCGTGGTCGGCAACTCCGACTTCACCCAACGCATTGCATAGCGCAAATTCAAAACACTCTCCATCAAATGGGCGCGGTTGGTGCGGATAAGATAATTGCAGCCTTGGCTGTAAATGTCCATCACGCGACCCGGATAAGCGAACACGTCGCGGTTGTAGGAATTGGCTATGTCTGCGGTAATCAGTGAGCCGCCTTTCAACGCTGATTCAATGACAATTACGGCATCCGCCATGCCCGCGATGATACGATTGCGGCGCGGGAAGTTCTCGCGGTCGGGCTGGGTGCCACTCAGACACTCGGTGAGTACTCCGCCGCCTTGCTCAATCATATCATTGGCTAATTTCTTGTTCGGCGAAGGATAGACTTGCTGCATTCCACAGCCCATCACCCCGACTGTTGGGATGTTGTTTTTCACTGAGGCTTTGTGGGCGCAAGTATCCACACCGTAGGCCAATCCGCTTACAATCAAAACATTATCATCTTTCAAATCCTCCACTAACTGATTGCAATTTTCCTTGCCGTAGTCGGTGATGTTGCGCGTCCCGACGATGGCCACCACGCGGTTGGCGTTGAGATTGGCCACACCTTTATAATATAGCATCATCGGGCCATCGTCACATTGCAAAAGTCGGCGCGGATAGTCGGAATCGAGGAAAAACAAAGGTCTAATGCCGTGCTTTTCAATAAATTCGATTTCCTCCTCGGCGCGTTTCAGATAAGGTTTTGGGTTGCAGATAGCCTCGATGGAAGCCTCGCGCATCCCCGAAATCTTCTCCAACGACTTGCGCGTTTCCTTGAAAATGGCCTCCGCGCTACCGCAATACTGCACGAATTTCTTGCCGCTGATGTCGCCGATTCCGGGGAGTAGCGTTACTGCAATTTGATAGAGGAGGTCTTCCATTTTTTTCGTTTGGGTTGGTAGAGACGCAATGAGCGTCTCGGCTGATTCATTTGTTTTTGAGAGACGCAATCATTGCGTCTCTACAGGATTAATCCAACTTGAGGACGGCCAAGAACGCCGACTGCGGCACTTCGACATTGCCGACCTGACGCATACGTTTCTTTCCAGCCTTCTGTTTTTCAAGCAGTTTACGTTTACGCGACACGTCGCCACCGTAGCACTTCGCCGTCACGTCCTTGCGCACTTGGCGCACCGTCTCACGGGCAATGATCTTCGCTCCGATGGCCGCCTGGATGGCGATGTCGAACTGGTGACGAGGTATCAATTCCTTCAGTTTCTCGCACATGCGCCGACCGAAGTCGTAGGCATGGGCGCGGTGTATCAAAGTCGAGAGGGCATCCACCGACTCGCCGTTGAGCATAATGTCCAATTTCACCAAGTCAGCGTCTTGATAACCAGCAATATGATAATCGAATGAAGCGTAGCCCTTCGAGATGGATTTCAGTTTGTCGTAGAAGTCGAAGACGATTTCCGAGAGCGGCATTTGGAAGGTGAGTTCCACGCGGTCGGTGGAAAGGTATACTTGGTTTTTCAAAGTGCCGCGCCTATCGATGCAGAGCGTCATAATAGGGCCGGTGAAATCGTTTTTCGAGATGATTTGCGCGATGATGTATGGCTCCTCAATGTGGTCAATCTTCGTCGGCACCGTAGTGATAACATCCATGTCAAACTCTCGGTCGAGGCGCTCCTGCACAATTTCCATGTGCAACAAGCCCAAGAAGCCGCAGCGGAAGCCGAAGCCCAGTGCCGCCGACGATTCCGGTTCCCAAACCAAGCTGGCATCGTTGAGTTGCAGTTTTTCCAACGAAGCCCTAAGTTCCTCATAATCATCGGCATCCACGGGATAGATACCCGCAAACAGCATGGGTTTCACGTTCTCAAAACCCGACACTGGCTCGGCGCAAGGCCTTTCAACATGCGTGATGGTGTCACCTACCTTGACCTCCTTCGAGGTCTTGATGCCAGAGATGATGTATCCTACATCACCCGCAGAAAGCTCATTCTTAGGCACTTGCTTCAGCTGTAGCACCCCGATTTCATCAGCATGATATTCTTTTCCTGTGGCGAAGAACTTCACGAGGTCGTTGGTGTGCATCGTTCCGTTCATCACGCGGAAATAGGCGATAATGCCACGGAAAGAATTGAAGACCGAGTCGAAAATCAGGGCTTGGAGCGGGGCTTCAGGGTCACCTTTCGGGCAAGGGATGCGCTCAACGATGGCATCCAAAACGGCGGGAACGCCTTCGCCTGTCCTTGCACTCACCTTCAAAATCTCGCTCGGGTCGCAGCCAAGCAAGTCCACCATCTGGTCTTCCACGATGTCCACCATCGCGCTGTCCATGTCGATTTTGTTCATCACAGGGATGATTTCCAAATCGTGCTCAAGGGCGGAATAAAGGTTGGCAATCGTTTGTGCCTGAATACCTTGCGTGGCATCCACCACAAGCAAGGCACCCTCGCAAGCCGCGATGCTTCGTGAAACCTCGTAAGAGAAGTCCACATGGCCGGGAGTGTCAATAAGGTTAAGGGTAAACTCCTCACCTTTATAATTATACTTCATTTGGATAGCGTGGCTCTTGATGGTGATACCGCGCTCGCGCTCGAGGTCCATGTCGTCCAAAACCTGATCGACCAATTCTTTGTCGTTCAGGGTGTGTGTCAATTCCAAAAGCCTATCGGCCAAGGTCGATTTACCGTGGTCAATGTGGGCTATGATGCAAAAATTTCTGATGTTTTTCATTATGGGCGCAAAAATAGGAAAAATTTCCTTTGCGCCCTCATATTCAGAAAAAGAAGTGACACGGCTACCTCACATCAGAAATCAGTCGGACGGACCTACCGCAATGCCTGAACGCTTCAACACCAATACATCCAGCCTCGAAATAGGGTTCGCCCAATTCGTAATTGCATATCACCAACGCATAGGCTATACAAACACCACTTTGCGTCGTGGTCCAATACGAACCATTGATGAGTGACATATCAGCATTATACATCACATTATCATAAATAATGTCATTGCTTAGTGGATCCTGACAGCGCTCGCCTCCAGCAGGGAAAAACACGGCCCCAGCAGGCTCAAGCACCTCTAACCATTCGTCGCCTGTAATCCTATTCACAGCAAACAAGCCATGCTCATTGACAGCATTGAGAGGATAAATGGAAGCGTCCCAATCATCGGGCAACAAAATCATGCCACTAACGCCCGTCACGACAGCCTTTGCGAAACGAATACCCGAAGGCGTTTCCCTTTCCGAAATCATATAAACGAACTCTTCGCGAGAGGGTGTGTGCCACTGCCGTGAGCCTCCATTGCTAATGGTGTTGTGGATGCCCCAATCCGCTTCGGCATAGTCGCCCGTCAGGTTGAAGTTGCCATAAGGGCCGTATGATGCGCAATGATATTCACAAGCCGCACGGTCGTAGGGTCGGTAATACTCGTTACCGTTGTTCCATCCGCTGGTACCCCAGCCGAAAAGGTCCATCCAGCCTTCGTAGTATTTCCACATCTGAGTGTTGTCGCACATCACTCCGTTAGCATACACCGTACCGACATTTACCGTACCAAAGTCAGGGTCGCCCAACCGTCCTCCCACAAAATCCCATTGGTGCTCGGCAAAACGCCAGATGTTTTCGTCGGGATAATATTGCAAGTTGCCTTGTGAAAAGCGCACCTGATGGTCAGGACTGACGGAAAACAATCCGGGCAATGTGCCTTCGGACCAAGAAGTGGACAAATCGTCGGGAACCAACTCCAATTCGTTGCCATAGGTCACACCTTTTTCATTAATGGCATAAGCACGCACATAATTCGTCTGGCCGCGTTCCAAACCCGAGAAATAACAACTGAATCCCATGCTCGCAATCGCTTTGATGTGCACCCCCTCGATGGTGGGCAAATGCTCCGTTCCCCAGCAGAAGCCACATTCCAATATCTCTAAACCGCCATCATAAACCACCTCTCCTTCAGCCTTGCAACGCGAGGCTGTCACGTCAGAAAAGCCAATGGTGCGAACTTCCATCGGAGATGCCTCGGCGCAGAAATCGCGTTGCCCGCCGTAGTACACGCCTTTCGTACACAAGGCATAGGTGCGGTAATAGTATCTCGTTTCAGGCTGCAGCCCTTCCAACTTGCACTCGAAAGGCCCTTCCACCGATTCCGCAGCAACTCTGGCATCGTCAATCGTGGGCATTTCATTCGTGCCGAAGCATATTCCACATTCCAGCACCGTCTGGCTTGCGCAGCCATACACTTGTCCGCTGGCTATGGCCGACATATAAGTAACCTCCCTTACATCGTAGGTCAACGGCATCGGAACGGAGTCGCTCTCCGTGTTGAAGTGGAACTCCGCGCTAAAGCCACGCCCAGCCTCGTTGGTAGCGAAAGCCCGACAAGTGTAGGCGGTCATGGGCCAAAGGTTGGTCAACTCCACGGAGAAGGAAGTCGAGGCAGCATCGCAGAACAGCGTATCCATTCGGCTGCCATCCTTGCCATAACAGAACCCTCGCTCAGTGACAGCACTACCACCGTTGTCGGTCACTTCGGCATACAACACCGCATTGTTGAAGCCTATTGCAGCCGAGTTTTCCAACATGTTCACCATCGGAACCTTTATAGCGGCAGGCTTCTTGCAGCCCGCCGCAAACATCAAGACCGCCATCAGCGAAACCACGGTCATCGTTTTGGTAACATTCTTTTTCATAGCATTATTGTTTTGATGGTTAAACTTCATATAAAACTTTGGACACAAAAATACAAGTTTTCCCAAAAACCAAACACCTTCAAAAGCGTTTTTCCAAAAATCGTCACAAAACCGCAAAAAAATCCACACAAGATGCCGACAATACAAAGGATTATCGCTAATTTTGCAGACTGAAAAAGACGATTGCCTATGGAGCCTATTTTACCCGACACCTATTCCAAAGAAGAAAAAGAAGAAATCGAGCGACGACACCGGCGCCTCATCGATGCATGGCAAACCCGCAAGGAAGCCCAAGACCTTGAGGCTGTCGACAAGGCTTTCTACTTCGCAGTGGAGGCGCACAAGAACCAACGCCGCCGCTCGGGCGAGCCTTACATCTATCATCCCATCGAGGTGGCCACCATTGCCGCACACGACATCGGTCTGGGCCGCACTTCCATTATTTGCGCCCTGCTGCATGATGTGGTGGAAGACACGCAATATACTTTGGACGACATCCGCGAGATGTTCGGCGAGAAGGTGTCGCGCGTGGTGGACGGCCTCACCAAGTTCGACCAAATGGAGGGTGCCGAGAGTATGCAGGCCGAGAACTTCAAGAAAATCATCACTTCATTGACATACGATGTGCGCGTGGTGCTCATCAAACTGAGCGACCGGCTCCACAACATGCGCACATTGGACTCGATGCCCAAGCACAAGCAACTGAAAATCGCCTCCGAAACCTCTTATATTTATGCGCCTTTGGCCTATCGGCTTGGCCTCCATGCCATCCGCATTGAGTTGGAAGATTTGGCACTAAAATACACCAACCCAACCATTTACAACAACATTCGCAAGCGCGTGGATGATGTGCGCGAACGCTGCATGGGCGAAATGCGCGACTTCATCGCGCCAGTCATTGAAGCTTTGGAAAAGACGGGCATCAAGGTACGCGCCGAAATCAAGGAGCGTTCGGTCAACTCGATTTGGAAGCGCATGATGGAGAAGGAACTTTCGTTTGAGGAACTTTACGGCTCGTTTGTGGTGCGCTTCATCACCAATTGCCCCGTCGACCAAGAACGCCTCGAATGTTGGAAAATCTATGCCGTGCTGACCGGATTCTACCGCCCGAACACAGCCAAACTGAAGGACTGGATTTCGTTCCCGAAAACCAACGGTTACGAGTCGCTTCACGCCGTGGTGATGGGCCAAACCGGCAACTGGGTGGAGGTGCAAATCCGCAGCCAGCGCATGGAGGAAATCGCCGAAAAAGGCTTCCCCGCCTACTGGAAATACAGGGCCAACGACGACAAGACCGAGAGCGGTTTCGACGAATGGCTGAAGAAGGCACTGTACCTCATCAACAACGAGTCGAACAACGCCATTGAGTTCGTCGACAACTTCAAACTCGACCTTTTCTCCGACGAAATCCACGTGTTCACCCCGCAGGGAAAGATGATTTTGCTGCCCAAAGGCTCCACCGTTTTGGATTTCGCCTACTACATCCATACCGAGATTGGCGACCACAGCATTGCGGCCAACGTGAACAGCCAATTGACCCAACTCGACCGCAAACTGAACAATGGCGACCAAGTGGAAGTCATCACCTCCGAGGCCCAGCACCCGCAGGAGAAATGGTTTGAGTTTTTGGCCACGGCCACAGCCAAATCGAGGCTCAAGAACGGCATCAAGGAATACCGCCGCACCTTCCGCGAGCAAGGAGAGACGAAGTTCAATGAAATCATGGGCAAACTCGACCTCGACCCCTCGAAAGCCAACCGCAACACAGTGATGGCCGCCGAGCATCTCACCAGTTCCATCGACTTTTATTATCAAGTCGCGACGGGCAAAATCGACGAACGCGCCATCCGCAATGTACTGAAACCACAATCGAGTAGCGGGAGTTTCGTGCGTTACCTCACTTTCGGACTTTTGGGCAACAGCAGCAGCCGCGACAAGGACGAAACGCCGTCCATCACTTCCTCGGGCGAGTTCGATTTCAACGTTTCCACTTGCTGCAACCCCATTCCGGGCGACGATGTCATCGCTTTCAGTTTCCCTGGCGAACCGCTGCAAATCCACAGGAGCAACTGCCCCAAGGCCATCCAACTTTCTTCGCGTTACGGCAACAACATCGTGAAGGCCAAATGGCAGCCCAAGAGCGAAATCGCCTTCCTTGCCGACCTGAAAGTCACTGCTTTGGACTCAGCCGGACTGCTCAACCGCATGACCAACCTGCTCTCCAACGAGATGAAACTCAACCTGCACATGCTCCACATGGAAGCCAAAAACGACCTTGTTGAGGCCACCATCTCCATCTACGTCCACAGCACCAACGAACTTGACGACCTCATCAGCAAATTGAACCACCTCAAGGACATCCAAAAAGTGATTAGGAAAAACAGCAATTGAGACAAAATAATGCGGATTATTTAGAATTGGTCTGAAAAATATTCCTATTTTTGCGGCAACATCTCAACCCTAAAATGAAAGACTCTTTCGACAATACCTATCTGGCAGTCAAGAAGATATTCATTGACTACCTACAACGGAGGAAGTTGCGCAAGACCCCTGAGCGCTTCGCCATCCTCAAGGAAATCTACTCCACCAACGGGCACTTCGACATCGATTCGCTGTACAACCGAATGAAGGACAATAAGTACCGCGTCAGTCGCGCCACCTTATATAATACTATCGACCTGCTTTTGGACTGCGGCTTGGTCATCAAGCACCAGTTTGGGCACAACTGCGCGCAATACGAGCGTTCCTACAAGTTCCGCCAACACGACCATTTCATTGATATTGAGACAGAAAGCGTGATGGAATTTTGCGACCCGCGCCTGTTGGAAATCCAGCGGTCGATTGAGGAGCAACTCGGCGTTGAGATTACGCATCATTCGCTGATATTTTATGGACATAAGAAAAGTTGAGAGTCTAGAGTTGAGAGTTTAGAGATGTGGTTAGGTTATAGTTGAAAGGAAAAGAGTTGATAGAGTGAAGTTGTAGTGCTGTCACATTGGGGCAGCCGAAAATCTTGAAATTAGAAATCTTGAAATTCCAATATATGAACAAATTAGATATTCTCCTCGGTTTGCAATGGGGCGACGAGGGCAAAGGCAAGGTGGTCGATGCCCTCACCCCGAACTATGACATCGTGGCACGATTCCAAGGCGGCCCCAATGCCGGCCACACCATAGAATTCGAAGGCAAGAAGTTCGTGTTGCACAACATTCCTTCGGGTGTGCTCACGCCAGGTTGCATCAACCTTATCGGCAACGGAGTCATCATCGAGCCACATATATTAAAAGGTGAGATTGAAGGTTTGCGCGAGGCTGGCTTCGACCTGCGCCAAACCCTGAAAATCGCCAACCGTGCCCACTTGATTCTGCCGACCCACCGCGCTATGGATGCCGCCAACGAGAAGGCTTTGGGCAAGATGAAAGTCGGCACCACACTGAAAGGCAT
>CACXQO010000138.1 GCA_902769815.1 uncultured Bacteroidia bacterium
CCCGTAAACGGCGCAGAATTGCGATTCGTCTTTCTCCAACAGTTCAAGGAGTTCTCTTCTTTCTTCGTTGCGTCCAATCAGCATAAGGATGTCGTTTTTCGTTCAATGCTGCAAAGAAACGAAATTATTTCGGATTATCTGCTGCTAAGTCGCTTTTTTTTGCACTTAACAGCATATAATCTTCAAAAAATATGAGATAACCTGCTGTTAAGTCTATTTTTTATGGACTTAGCAGCATGTTATCGGTATAAAAATTAAAAAAAGCGGAACAACCATGAAAATTGTTCCGCTTTTTGCTCACGAAGAAGGTGTTGTAATTATTCAATCACCATATCAAACGGCATCCGTGCCTGAATGCCCGTGTTGTTGTTCAGGTTCTCCAAGCCTTTGTAGTAGTTGTAATACACGCCCAACTTCTGTTTCATGGCCGCATCAAGTTCGTCGGTCTTGTTCATCGATTCCATCAAGCGGGTGAAAAAGTCCTTTTGTTTCGGCCATTCGGTCACCTTGTAGTCGTTGCCGAGGTTGGCTTTCTCGACGGCGTAGGCGATGGCGTCTTCCATGTCGCCTAATTTGTCAACAAGGCCGAGTCCTATGGCATCGGCACCCGCCCACACGCGGCCTTGTCCGATGCTGTCAACGAAAGTCTGGCGCAAGCCGCGACCTTCAGCCACACGCTGGGTAAAGTCGTTGTAAGTCTTGCCCACCATCTCTTGCAATTTGTTGTATTGGAACTCGGTGAGCGGTTGGGTGAAGTTGGGGAAGTCGGCGTTCTCGTTGGTCTTGGCCACATCGAAAGTCAAGCCAATCTTGTCGTTCAGGAAACCTTGTGCATTCGGGAAAGTGCCAAACACGCCGATGCTACCCGTGAGCGTAGTGGGGTCGGCAAAAATGTAGTCGGCCTTGGCCGAAATCCAGTAACCGCCCGAAGCGGCATAGTTGCCCATCGAAACGATGACGGGCTTCACTTCCTTGGTCAGGTCAAGTTCGCGACCGATGATGGCAGAGGCCAAGGCACTGCCGCCGGGGGAATTGACGCGCAACACAATGGCTTTCACATTCTTGTCTTCGCGGGCCTTGCGGATGGTCTTGCTGAGGTTTTCGGAATAGATGGCTTGCTCCTCGTTGCCCTTGCCATCAAAAATTTGCCCCGAAGCGTAAATGACGGCCACCTCATTCTTGCTGACATTCTTGTCTTTATAGGATTTGGCGTAGTTGGCATTGCCCACGGCATTGATGCTCTTGTTGCTGCCCGTCAGGCCTTTCAGTTCGTCCAAAACCTGGTCTTTGAAATAGAGGTTGTCGACCAAGCCGTATTCAAGAGCCTTTTGCGCATTGAACAGAACGTCAAGATTGTCAGCGATTTGGTTGAGTTGCTCCACGCTGATGTTGCGGCTTTGGCTGATGCTTGCAAGGATTTGTCCCCAAACGGTGCCAAGCAACTTGTCCATCTGTTCGCGGTTGGCTTCGCTCATCTTGTCGAGGAAGTAAGGCTCCACAGCGCTCTTGAAGCGGTTGTTGGGGCCGCGCACAATCTGCATTTCGATGTCGAGTTTCTCCAAAAGGTGCTTGTAGAACATGATTTGCGAGGCCATGCCATGCAGGTCCATGGCGCCTTCGGGGTTCAGGAAAATCTTGTCGGCGATGGAAGCCAAATAGTAGGCACTTTGGCCGTAGCTTTCGCCGTAAGCCACGATGAACTTGCCCGACTCCTTGAACTCGATGAGTTTGTTGCGGATTTCCTGAATGGTGGCCATAGAGGTCGGGATACTGCTCAGTTCCAAGTAGATACCCTTGATGTTGGCATCGGTCTTGGCATTCTCGATGTTGCGCAAAATCTCGTTCAAACCCGTAGCGTCGCTCGTTTCCATTGTCTGGAAATTGATGTTGCCAAACGGATTGTCAGTGGTGCGGTCGGGGATTTCGTAATCGAGTTTCATGTAAAGCACGGAGTTGGGCTTTACGGTGGTGGAAGTTTCCGACTCGGATTTCGACAGATTAGAAATCATGGAAGAAACCACTCCAACCTTGATGAAAAAGTTGATTACCAATGCAATCAGGGTGCCAATGAAGGCAGCCAAAACAACTTTGTAGAATTTCATGATGCTATGTTTTTGTTTGTTTAGACCGCAAAATTACATAAAAAAAACTTACCTTTGCCGAAAATCTCCATGAGGATTAATGAGCATGTCGAAGTATGGAAAAATGTTACATTCTCTTTGGGTCGAACATGGGCGACAAAGACCAAATCTTTGCGCAGGCTTGCCTATTAATTAATAATAGGTGTGGCCGCATTGTGGAGGTTTCGTCGGCCTACGAGTCGGAGCCGTGGGGGTTCAAGGCGGAGGAATGGTTCCTGAATAGGGTCATCGTTTTGGAAACGGAAATGAAGCCGGAGCCTTTATTGGAAGCGTTGCTTGAGATTGAACGGGAATTGGGGCGCGTCAGGCATCCTGAAATCCAGGGATATACCTCGCGCACCGCCGATTTGGACATCCTTTATTACGGCAACCGCATCGTTTTGACCGACAGCCTCACCATTCCCCATCCGCGTCTGCACCAACGCCGTTTCGCTTTATTGCCTTTATGCGAAGTGGCACCGCAACTCGTGCATCCCGCGTTCAACTTCACACAAACCGAACTGTTGAGGCGTTGCCACGACTTTTCGGAAGTCAGAAAAATCGAAAACGTATGCAATACAACTACATAGCCATCGAAGGAACCATCGGGGCGGGCAAGACGACCTTGGCCTCGCGCATCGCCAACGACTTCAACGGGAAACTTGTGCTTGAGGAATTTGAGGGCGACAAGAACCCGTTTTTGCCCAAGTTCTACAAGGAGCCTGAAAAGTATTCCTTCCAATTGGAAATGACCTTTTTGGCCTTGCGATTCCAGCAGTTGAAGGACAAGTTGAGCGTGCTCGACCTGTTCCACGACTTCATCATCTCGGACTATTATGTGGCCAAGTCGTTGATTTTCTCGAAAAACAACTTGCAAGACGATGAATACCAGTTGTTTTCGCGTTTCTTCAACATTATTTTCTCGGACATGCCCAAGCCTGAACTGTTGGTCTATCTGTATTCCGATGTGGAGCGTCTGCAAGCCAATATCCGCAAGCGCGGGCGCAGCTACGAGCAGGAAATCAGCGACGCTTATTTGGAGAACATCCAGCAGGGCTATTTCGACTTCCTTCGCCAGCAGCAGAACAACATGCGCATCTTGCTACTCGACACCAACGACCTTGATTTTGTGGCCAACGAAAAAGATTACCAGCGCATAATCGAGGCCATCAACCAGCCTTACGAAATCGGCCTGCATCGGATTTCGTTGTGATTTTTTCATCTACTAAACACAAAAAAAGCCGCTCGATTGAGCGGCTTTTTCATTGGTGACTGTCAAAACTTACTTCTTGAGAACTTGCTCTTCGTAGGTTTCGAAGGTGTAGATTTCAGCGCGACGGAGTTGCGGCAGGATGTCCTTGTCGAGTTCAGGATAAATGTCGCACATTTCGCGGATGGTCTGCTGCTTGTTGCTCGAGTTGTTCACATTGTTGATGATGGCGTCCTTGTCCTTCAGGTTGGAGTTGCGGACGAGTTCAACGAAGGTGTTCCAGTCGGGACCGTAGCCATTGCCTTCAATGTTGATGCCTTCCTTCTTGGCCTTCTTGATGATGTTCTTCATCTGCTTGTCGGCTGAGTTGGCGCGGTTGTTCGACAGTTCGTTGTTGTGACCCTCTTCGCCTTCAGGTGAAGCCCATGCTCTGATTTCGATTCTGGTTTCGCCAGCATTCAGCAGGTCTTTGAAAGCAGCGTCGGCTTCCTTGTTGAGTTTTCTTCTGCCGTTGATGTCATAGGAATCCTTGTTGAAGAAGTAGGTGAGTTTCTTGACGGCTCTTTCCTTGGTCACGGTGATGTATTCCGGCTCAGGTTCTTTCACAATCGGCTTGGCAATGACACCGTCGGCCAGTTTTTCAGTGGCGCCACGGGTGAAGTAGGTGTTCTTCACGATTTCGTCTTGGTTAGGATAGATGTTGCCGTTGTAAACATAGAACATCGGGTCGGCCTTGAGCTCGCTGTTTTCCATCTCGGGCACATAGTCCTTGCAGTAGTGCTTGGTGAATTCGCCGCCTTCCTTGTAGTTGACGCGGAAGTCGCCTTCACCCTTAACCTTTTCACCCACGAAAGTGATGGGGTCGAGGTCGATTTGGCCACCGTTGTAGGTGAGGTAAGGAGTCAGGTTCATGACGGCCTGCTTCTCGAAGTATTCGCCGGGGATGGTGACGATGACATCGAAGCAAACCTTGCCGTCTTCGCCTTCAACCAACGGGTCGGGATTGACGCGGTAGGTGATTTTCTTCGACTCGCGGGCCATCTTCTCGATGTCGCAAGGATTGTTGAACTTCACGCGCAAGCCAAGGTTCAGTTGGCTGTACATGTCCTTATCGTTGGCAATACGGCCCACTTCGCTTGATTTGGCCACTTGGTCGAGGTTGTCCTTGCCGGTGAAGAGGTAAGTGTAGTCGATGAAGAGGTCGAACTTGGGGGCGATGTTGAAGGTGAATTCACCACCAACGGGAACGGTGAAGGTGAGGTCGCGCTTGTCCTTGGCAGGAGCAAGTTCAGCACCCTCGGTTTCGGTTTCGCCATCGACATTCATTTGGTTGACGGCACCAGCCTTATAATAGATGCCACCGATACCGATATGAGGCACGAAGTTGATGACTCTTCTTGGGTTGTAGTTGAACAAGTTGAAGAGGTTGAAAGTCAAGTTCAAGTTGCCTTCAATGTAGTTGGTCTTGGTGAGAGCAAGGTCTTGATGGACACCGGCAGGCGTACCTTCCAAGAAGACGAGAGCCTGACCGTGCTTGTGACCCGAAAGGAGACCGTAGCCGCCCTTGAGGTTCAAACCGATGACTTTACCGAACTGGTAACCAACGCCAAAGTGGGCGTTCCAGTTTTGGAAGGCTTGACTCTTGAAGTGGTTGAAGTCGTCCCAAATTCCGCCATTGTAGTTGGCCAAGTCGCCATGGTTGATGGAAAGACCGCCGTCGGCCTGAATGTACCAGTACTTTTCAACCGGTTTTGATTGCTTTTTGCCTTCCTGAGCATACATGCTGAAAGGAAGAACTGCCATGATGGCGAGCATCACGATTTTTGAAAAAGTCAATTTTTTCTTCATAACGAAAATGTGTTAAGTTTGTAATTAATTAATTGTTATTTGATTTGTTCTTTGTCTAACTATTCCAATTAGCCTACAAAAATAGGAAATATTTCTATTGTCAACATCAAATTGTTGATTTTTTTGCCGTTTTTTCGATTTTTCCGCAAAAAATGACTGTAAAACAGCACTATTTCTGCATCAATTTCATCTGCTCGAAGGCTTTCCACATCACGATTCCAGCACAAACCGACACGTTCAGCGAGTGCTTTGTCCCAACTTGGGGAAGTTCAATGGCGCCGCTGCAATAGGGTAGGGCATCTTCGCTCACGCCGTCCACCTCGTTGCCCAAAATGTAGGCCGTTTGTGGCTCAAACTTGAAATCTTGCAACGGAACGCTGCCTTCCACTTGCTCGACGGCGAAAAGCCGGTAACCTTCATTAATTAATGCTTGGCAGGCTTCCACGGTGGTCGCGAAATAACGCCAACTGACGGTTTCGTCCGCACCGAGGGCGGTCTTGTGGATTTCGCGGTGGGGCGGACAGGCCGTGATGCCGCACAAATAAAGCGCCTCGATGCGAAAAGCATCGGCAGTGCGGAAAAAAGCGCCTACGTTGCTCAGCGAGCGGATATTGTCGAGTATTAATATAATAGGTAGTTTCTCGGCACTTTGGAAGTCTTCCTTGCTGAGGCGGTTCAATTCATCGGTGTTGAGTTTTCGCATATTTTTCTCTTTTGGGGCGCAAAGTAAGTGAAAAAACGCTAATTTTGTACCCCTAATTTGAGATTTTATGGCAGGAAAGGCAGTCGAAACCCCATTAATGAAGCAGTATTACTCGTTCAAGGCGAAATATCCCGATGCGATGCTGCTGTTCCGCGTGGGCGATTTTTATGAGACTTACGGCGAGGACGCGGTGAAGTCCTCCAAGATTCTGGGTATTGTATTGACCAAACGTTCCAACGGCGCTTCGGCGGATGTGGAGTTGGCCGGTTTCCCTTATCATTCCTTGGATTCCTACCTGCCAAAGTTGGTTCGCGCCGGACTGAAAGTAGCTGTGTGCGAGCAACTTGAAGACCCGAAATTGGCCAAAAAGTTGGTGAAACGCGGTGTGGTGGAATTGGTCACGCCGGGCGTTACCTATAATGACAATGTGTTGGAGCAAAAGGAGAACAATTTCTTGGCTTCGGTGCATCTCGAAAAAGAGGTTTCGGGCGTTTCTTTCCTCGATGTCTCGACGGGCGAGTTTTTCCTCACGCAAGGCTCTAACGAATACATTGACAAACTGTTGCAGAGTTTTAACCCGTCGGAGGTTTTGGTACAGCGCAACAAACGCAAGGACTTCATCGACTTGTTCGGGGGCAAGTATTACCTCACCGTTTTCGACGACTGGGTCTTCACCGACGACTACGCCAACGAGACCTTGAACAAGCATTTCCAAACGGTTTCGCTGAAAGG
>CACXQO010000139.1:0-8958 GCA_902769815.1 uncultured Bacteroidia bacterium
ACACATTCCGGCACGCACGGCGTTGTGGAGGTTGTCGCGCGAAAGCAACATACCCACGCCCGAAGTCAACGACTTAAGCACCACCACGGCCACCGTAATCACCAAAATTTGCCACCAATACTGCACCAAAACGGACGGATTGACCATCATACCCACCGACACGAAAAACACCGCGCCGAACAGGTTCTTGATGGGTGTGGTGAGTTTGTGAATCATCTCAGCCTCAAGCGTTTCGGCCAAGATACTGCCCATAATGAAAGCACCCAAGGCCGACGAGAAACCGGCTTTGTTGGCTAACCAAACCATAAAGAAACAAAGGCCAACGGCAAACACCGTCAGGGTCTCTTCCGACATAAACTTGCGCGACCATTTCAGGACGGTCGGGATGAGAAACACGCCGCCGACATACCACACCAAAAGGAAGAAAACGAGGCGCAAAACGCTGAACAGCAATTCGGTGCCGTTCAAGGCCGTGCTTACCGCTAAGGTGGAAAGAATCACCATCATAAGGATAGCGGCCAAGTCCTCGACCACCAAAACGCCTATGACGCTGCCGGTGAACTTCTCGCTTTTCAGTTTCAGGTCGTCGAAAGCCTTGGCGATAATCGTGGTCGACGACATTGAAAGCATAGCGCCAAGGAAGATGCTGTCCATCTGCGACCAGCCCATCAGTTTGCCGAGCAGGAAGCCGATGATGCACATCGAGACCAATTCCGTCAATGCTGTAATGCCCACCGTGCCAGCCTGTTTCTTCAGTTTCTTGAAACTGAATTCCATGCCGATGGCGAACAGGAGGAACACCATTCCGATTTCGCTCCAAATCTCAACGCTTTCGTGGTCGCTGATGACCGGAAACCACGGAAAATAAGGCCCAATGAGCAGTCCCGCGATGATGTAGCCCAGCACCAAAGGCTGTTTCAACCATTTGAAAATCACTGTAGTAACACCTGCCGTGACAAGAATTAGGGCAAGGTCGGAGAATAATGCGGGTAGTTCGGACATGATTTTTGAATTTGGGTGCAAAATTAAGCAAAAACGAGACGCTTTCGGCAAAGCGATGACAATTCAAGCTATATTTTTCGTAATTTTGCAGCAAATCTGATTTTATGAGCGAAATCAAAGACGAACTGCAAGACGACATCTTCACGCAGAGCGAAGACCCAGCACCAACCACCGAAAACTATAACGACGACAGCATCGTACACCTTGAGGACATGGAGCACATACGACGCCGTCCGGGCATGTATATTGGCAAACTTGGCGACGGTGCCTCGCAAGACGACGGCATCTATGTGCTTATCAAAGAGGTGATTGACAACTCCATCGACGAGTTCACTTCGGGCTTTGGCAAGAAAATCGAGGTGACCGTAAACAAAGCGGAAAAGAAAGTCAGCATCCGCGACTATGGCCGTGGCATCCCCCTTGGAAAGTTGAAGGAAGCCGTTTCACAACTCAACACGGGCGCGAAATACGATAGCAAGGTGTTCCAAAAGTCAGTCGGCTTGAATGGCGTGGGCACCAAGGCCGTCAATGCGCTTTCGTCTTATTTCAGGGTGCAGTCCATCCGCGAGGGCAAGACGAGGATAGTGGAGTTTGCGCAAGGGAAGTTGGTGAGTGATTCGGGCATCATAGAGGTCGGCCCTTCGACAGGCTCAGGGGCCTTAGACACTGGCACACTCACCGAGTTCATCCCTGATTCCGCTCTGTTCGGCAACTACCACTATGTGGACGAATACATCGAAAAGCGCGTGTGGAACTATGCCTACCTCAACCGTGGTTTGAGCCTGATTTACAACGATAAACGCTATTACTCCAAGAACGGCCTCCTTGACCTGTTGCAGAACAACATGGAAGGCGAAGGCCTCTACCCCATCATCCACATCAAGGACGGCGACTTTGAGGCTGCTTTCACCCACGTCAACGGGCAGTCGAGCGATTATTTCTATTCGTTTGTCAACGGCCAACACACCACCGAAGGCGGCACACACCAGTCCGCTTTTCGTGAAGGCTACGCCCGCGTGGTGCGCGAGTTCTACCAAAAGGAATACGAGCCTGCCGACATCCGCCAAGGCTTGATTTGTGCCTTGTGCGTGAGGATTCAAGAGCCTGTGTTTGAGGCACAAACCAAGACCAAACTCGGCTCCACCCACCTCGCGCCCAACAATCCCGACGGCACCAACGACAGTCCCTTCCTCAAAACCTACGTCTTCGACATCCTGAAACGCCATTTGGACAACTACCTGCACAAGAACCCTGAAACGGTCAGTGTTTTGCAGGCAAAAATCCAAGCCAACGAGAAGGAGCGCAAGGAGATTGCCGGCATCAAGAAGGCCGCCCGCGAGAGCGCGAAGAAGGTCAGCCTCAATAACCGCAAGCTCCGCGACTGTCGCATCCACCTCAACACCAACCACGAGAAACGCCTCGAAAGCACCATCTTCATCACCGAGGGCGACTCCGCTTCGGGAAGCATCACCAAGAGCCGCGACGTGCAGACCCAGGCCGTGTTCAGCCTGCGCGGTAAGCCGCTCAACTGCTTGGGCAACATCGTCATCGCCACCGATGCCGATGTGGACGGTATGCACATCCGCCTGCTGATGCTCACCTTTTTCCTACAGTTCTATCCCGACCTTGTACGCAACGGTCATGTTTACATCTTGCAAACGCCGCTGTTCCGCGTGCGCAACAAGAAGGAGACATATTATTGCTACAGCGATGAGGAGCGCACAGCCGCCAAGGAGAAATGCGGCAAGCAGGCCGAAATCACCCGATTCAAAGGTTTGGGCGAAATCTCCCCTGACGAGTTCCGTGGCTTCATCGGCCCCAATATGCGCCTTGAACCAGTCATTTTGCGCTACGACTTCGGCATCAAGGAGTTGTTGGAATACTACATGGGCAAGAACACCATGGAACGCCAGCGGTTTATCATTGACAACCTGCGGATTGAGGACAATTCCAACATCTCGGATGCGATTTGATTGAGAATTACACCAAGTTTTTAACTATCAATAAGTTAAACCTACACGATTCCCAAAAATCTTGGAATGGTGTAGAAATCGGTATGTAAAAAATCTTGGAATGGTGCGAAAAACGCTTGCAAAAAATCTTGGAATGGTGTAATTTTGGGATGTTTAAAAATCCTTGGAATGGTGCATTGTTGAAAACTATTTTGGTTTCCCGTTTGCAAGATGAGGTGGATTTATCTAATTTTGCATTTGGCAACCAATAACAAAACGCGACATGGCACAATGGCAAAAGACACAAATACAGCGCGATAGCGGTATGATGGCAGAGGCACAAGCCCCAGTCATCATTTCCGCAAGCCGAAGCACGGACATTCCAGCATTCTATGCCGACTGGTTCTTTCATCGGCTGAAGGTAGGTTATTCTGCTTGGACCAATCCCTTCAATGGCGTGAAGAGTTTCATTTCATACGAAAAATGCCGATTCATTGTGTTTTGGTCAAAAAATCCTGAGCCGTTACTTGGGCATTTGGACGAGCTGGAGGAAAAGAACATCGGCTGCTATATCCAATACACGCTGAATGACTACGAGAAAGAAGGTTTGGAAAAAGGTGTGCCGCCTTTGGAGGAAAGGATTGACACTTTCAAAAGGTTAGTGGACCAATTAGGCCAAGGGCGTGTGATTTGGCGTTTCGACCCGCTGATTCTGACCGAGCAAATCGGCTTGGACAACCTGTTAGGAAAAGTGGAAAACATCGGCGACCAACTGTGTGGCTACACGGAGAAACTCGTTTTCAGTTATGCCGACATCGACTTATATAAAAAGGTGAAGGCTAACCTTGACAAAAGCCATGTGAACTATGCGGAATGGACGACCGCCCAGATGAAAGAATTTGCCGAAAGGCTTTCAGACCTCAACCAAAAATGGCACTACCAATTGGCCACCTGTGGCGAGAAGATTGACCTTACGCCATACGGCATCCAGCACAACCGCTGCATTGATGATGACTTGATGATTCGCTTTGCTCACCACGACAAGGCTTTGATGGACTTTCTCGGCGTGGAGATTACCGAAGGCGACCTCTTCGACCCCAAACCGACCGTCATCAAGCACCGCGACAACCGCGACAAAGGCCAGCGGCAGTTCTGCGGCTGCATGGTGAGCAAGGACATCGGCGAGTACAACACTTGCCCGCATCTGTGCGAGTATTGCTACGCGAATGCAAGTAAGGAAAAAGCGCAAGAGAACTATAACAAACACGAAATGAATCCTTTGGGAGAAACGATAACGGGAAAATGATACAAAATATGACAGAATCACAAAACATAGAATACAAGACCGTTTGGAAAGACGAGTATCTAAAATGGATTTGCGGATTTGCCAATGCGCAGGGCGGAACCATTTTCATTGGTAAGGACGACGATGGTAATGTCGTTGGTGTAAACAACGCCAAAAAGCTACTGGAAGAACTTCCAAACAAGATAACCACAGTCTTAGGCATCGTGGCTGATGTCAATCTTCAAAAATCCGACAATGGCGATTATATCGAGATTGTCGTTGAACCACAACTCAACCCAGTAAGTTGCAAAGGAGAATACCATTACCGTAGCGGCAGCACCAAACAAGAGTTGAAAGGTGCCGCATTGGATCAGTTTCTTTTGGGCAAACAAGGCAAGCATTGGGATGGCGTACCAGTGCCTAATGTTACAATTAAGGATCTGAAATCGGAGACATTCGACTTTTTCCGGAAAAAGGGAATCAAAAGCAACCGTCTTAACGACGATGTCTTGACTGACAGCAATGAATTGTTGCTTGCCAACTTGAAACTTACGGAAGGCAAATACCTGAAGCGTGCCGCATTGTTGCTTTTCCATCCCGACCCTGAAAAGTTTGTGACCAACGCTTACATCAAAATCGGATACTTTGAATCCGACAGCGATTTGCGCTACCAAGACGAGATTCATGGCAATCTGTTTGAGCAAGTTGAGAAAACGATGGACTTGCTTTTCACGAAATACATCAAGGCATTGATTAGTTATGATGGGATTTATCGCGTTGAAACATTTGAATATCCCAAGGAAGCGATAAGAGAAGCCTTGCATAACGCCATCGCTCACAAAGATTACACAGGAGCGACACCCATTCAAATCAGCGTTTACAAGGATAAGATTATGATATGGAACTACGGTAAATTGCCAGAGAATTGGACTATCGACACCTTACAGAAAAAGCACTCCTCCGTACCTCACAATCCCGACATCTCCAATGCTTTTTTCCGCATAGGCTACATTGAAGCATGGGGGCGTGGCATCCGCAAGATGAACGAGCAGTGCGCCGAGGCAGGATTGCCCCAACCTCTTTATTATTATGATAGTTCTGGTTTTTGGGTGGTGTTTCGCAAAGACTTGTTTAACGAAGAAGATTTGCAAGCCAAAGGATTGAACCCGAGACAGATAAAGGCTATAATGTATGTGAAGGAGAAAGGCAAAATCACCAATAGCGAGTACCAAAAAATCAATACAGTCGCTCGACAAACTGCGACAAAAGATTTGAACGAATTGACTAAAGTATTCAAACTGCTGATTAACAAGGGATTTGGTGCTGGTAGTTATTTCGAATTAGTCAATTAATAGTCATTCAATAGTCAATTTAGTCAATTAATGGTCAATTGTATCACTACCTCAACAATCAAAATCGGCTCAAAAATGGCACAAATGGCGCATAAAAGACAAGTAATTGAGCAAAAAATGAGCGAATAGGGCAATCATTAGCCAAACAACACGCAAGATTATGATGATAGAACAAAACACCAACTACGCCTACAAGCTGAAATACATGGACAATCCCACTTTCGACAAAGTGAGGAATTTGTCCACCAAATTCTATCGCGAACTGCCGCAAGCCTTGCAGAACGAACTCTTTGAGGCATTGAACCGTGGCATTGACATTTTGGATTCCGAGCCGCAAATGACTTCTTATCTTATTGCTTTCGGCAAAATGCACCAAGCCAAATTGAATTATGCTTTCGATTATGTGTCAGCAGAGTTTCTTTTGCAACCGGAGATTAATATCATTGACTACGGCTGCGGACAAGCCATTGGTACAATGTGTTATGCAGATTACCTTCGCAAAAACGGCTATTCGCAAAAGGTAAAGACCATCACTCTGATTGAGCCTTCTGAAATTTGTCTGAAACGTGCTGCCCTTCATGTTTCGGTGTTCTTTCCTGATGCAGAGATAATAACCGTGAACAAGAAGTTTGATGGTCTGACCCAAGGTGACATTGTGTGCAACGAAAAAACGCCTACTTTGCATATTTTTTCCAATGTGTTGGACATGTTGGAATTCGACCTTTACAAGTTTTCTCAATTGATACAAAGCATCTTAGGTGAAAACAGCAATCTATTTGTTTGCGTAAGTCCTTATTTTAAAGACTACGAAAGGGATATTAGAATGCGACAGTTTTCTTCCGCTTTATGCAATGACTTTGTTTGCAAAGTATTGGACAAAAAGGATTTGGATGTCGAAAAAGATTGGACTTGCCAAATGTGTTGCTTTTCAACCGGAAAGAATCATTATCAGTTTTCCATCAACACAGTCAACAGCAAGAGCAACACAGTTAGCGAAATTAACCAAGGTTTTCCATTAAAGGAATTTCTTATGAAGAATGGTGCAAATGGCAATTTCAATGTTTATCGCAATACTGAACAAACTACAGGAAGAACATTCTTCGCACTCGGCTTTATCCAACCAGGGCAAACCATCAAAAACTCAAGAGGCCAAGATGTCCAAAAGCATTTCATACTTGGTTTTTCCAAAGGCACAGAGAAGTATTTTGGCATTAACGAAATGACTCCTGAACAAGTAAGAGATTTTTCTTTGGAACACGCATCTGAATGGAGAGTAACAATGGAACCTATTTCGAAATACCCAGTACTCTTTCTTCCTAATGTAACAACGAATAACAAAACCTAAAGCTTAAAAAAACAGCATGATTTATAACTCAAAGCCGACGTTAGAAAACAAAATTTAATTGCTATGATTTTATATTTTTTGGAATACTCAGATTGTAAAGGTAAAGCTCTTGACATAAAGGCCGTATGTTCGAACAAGCAAAATGCTATTGATATGTTGCATAGTTGGTATGATTCTGAAATGGCCATATATGAGAAAAATTTAAAAATTCAGGGAGTCATAGCGATTGACGAACAATATCCAGAAAGGTCAATAGCTCAAATAGCCTGCAAGGAACTAAACCAATGGAAGGAAATGGAAATAAGATGTCACGAATCCGATGAATGGCTTTGGATTAAACCTAAAGCTGTAGAAATGGAAGAAGCAATTTGTTTTGAATAGCAAAAACAATTTTTGCCACCTATGTCCGACATTTTCCAATATTTTGCAAACCCTATTGCAAATCCCACTACATTCTACATTTCTCCGCCACCTCCTTCCCTCTCTCCGTCGCCATCTTCTCGGGAATTGTCACTTTTTGCCACCTCCACCCGCCAATTGTTTATGTACAATAAGTTGTTATTGCCGAATAAGTTGTCAACACCTCTTGCAAAGACGGATAATAGGCAGTAACTTTGCAAGGTCGAAAGACAAACGAGCATTTCTTCATCTAAACCAATACCTATGAAATTTCAGAAGAAACCCATGAAAGTCATTATCATTTGTCTGGCCATCATAGTCGTGCCTATCATAATAAAAGCCATTTGGGTCAGCATTGCCACAAGGCACAATGGCGACTTTGATAGCGAGAAGACAGACATCATGGCGCGGCGGGACTATCTGATAGAGAAGGTGATGACCAGCCCGCATAAGCTTATCGATGAAATGCCCGCCATCGTCGGGTCTCAGTTCCAAGGGGAATGGGCATTGTATTCTTGCTCAATGCTGTCGGCGGCGTTGGTGAATACCACTTTGATATACGATGAGGATAGGGAAGCGAACATTGCCCGTATCGATAGCCTCATCCAGATGGTCATGTCGCCTGAACTACGGGCTTACGACCGCGAGCGATGGGGCGAAGACCCACTGGAAACGTTGGATGGCAAAGAGAGCCATGTCTCTTATCTCAGCCATTTGGCTTGGATGATTGGCGGTTACAAACGCATCGGCGGAGGCGACAAATACGATGAGCTTTATCATCGGCTAAGCGAGACCATGAACCGTCGCATCCTTGAAAGCCCCAACATGAATCTGCCGACTTATCCGGGCGAGTGCGTGTATGTGCCGGATATGCTGGTGGCCATTGTGGCACTTTCGGTTTATTCTCAGCAGTATGAAGGCAAGTATTACGCAACCGTTTACCAGTGGCTTGTCGAGGCCAAACAGCATTGGCTTGACAAGAACACAGAGATGCTCGCATCGTTCTTGCCTGACGATAGGAAAGGGATATATGAGAAAGCACCCGTCAAAGGCTCTTACTCGGCGTTGAGTTGCTATTACTTGACCTTCATCGATGAGGAGTTTGCCCGTGACCAGTATGAGAGGCTGAAGGCGAACTTCTTGCAGAAGCGGCCTATCACGGGCTTCAAGGAGTACCACGACAGAAGATGTTGGCTCGGGATGGATATCGATGCAGGTCCCATTGTCTGCAACCTTAGCCCAACGGGAACGGCCTTTGCCGTTGGAAGTGTGACCTATTTCGAGGATTGGGCATTAAGGAAAAAGCTTCTGAAGACGGGAGAACTTGCGGGAACTACCTTGCGCAGTGTAGGCAAGAGCCATTATCTGCTTGCCGATGTGGCCTTGGTAGGCGAGGCTATCATGTTGGCCATGCGGACGGCGGTGGAATGGGAGTATACTCCGAAAGATTTTTTTTACACAAAAACCCACCCACTTTCAAAATTATTCGTATCTTTGCAGCCCGTTTAGAACAACAAATTTATCGTAAAAAGAAGAAAATTATGTACTTAACTGCAGAAAAGAAATCAGAGATTTTCAGCCAATACGGCAAGAACGCTGCCGATACTGGTTCAGCAGAAGGCC
>CACXQO010000139.1:8976-10972 GCA_902769815.1 uncultured Bacteroidia bacterium
TCACCTACAGAATTAAGCATTTGACAGAGCAAACGAAAGTCCATCACAAGGATGTGGCGGCCAAACGTGCGTTGGTTGGCTTGGTAGGTAAGAGAAGAAGACTTCTCGATTATTTGAAGAGAACCGACATCGAAAGATACCGTAACATCATTAAGGAATTGGGCATCAGAAAGTAAGACTTTCGGCTACCCAAGCCAAACGCAAAAAAAGGCAATCAAACATTGCCTTTTTTTGCTATTTTACGAACCCACAAGTTAGGAAGTAGAGAAAACAGTAAAAAAACATTAAAATCATGGGTCCACAAGGATTTACACAAACCATCAAAATGCCTAACGGTCAGGAAATTACGTTGAACACCGGCCGTTACGCCAAGCAAGCCGACGGATCAGTCATGCTCCGCTGCGGCGACACCGTCATCTTGGCCACCGTTTGCTCAGCAACAGAGGTGGCTCCCGAAACCGATTTCTTCCCCCTGTCTGTCGACTATAGGGAAAAATACTACTCCACGGGCAAGTTCCCGGGCGGTTTCTTCAAGCGCGAGGCCAAGCCCTCCGATTACGAAGTGCTGATTTCGCGCCTCATCGACCGCGCCCTGCGCCCGCTGTTCCCCGACGACTACCACGCCGAGACCATCGTGCAAGTCAACCTTTTGTCGAATGACAAGGAACAAACTCCCGATGCTCTTGCAGCCTTGGCCGCCTCTGCCGCCATCTGCGTGTCCGACATCCCCTTCCACGGCCCGATTTCGGAAGTGCGCGTGGCCCTCATCGGCGACGAATACGTCATCAACCCGACCTTCGCCCAAATGGAGGAAGCCCGCCTCGAACTGATGGTGGCCGCCTCGATGAAGGACATCTGCATGGTGGAAGGCGAATGCAAGGAAGTGAGCGAGCAAGAGATGCTCGGCGCACTGAAAGCCGCCCACGAAGCCATCAAGATTCAATGCCAGGCTCAAATCGAGCTTATGGAACAGGTCAACAAGGCCAAGCGTGAGTACTGCCACGAGGTGAACGACGAGAACCTCCGTGCCGAAATCGAAGCCAACTGCTACCAGCCTTGCTACGATTTCGCCCTCACTGGTTGCGCCGACAAGCACCTCCGCGAAGAAACTTTCAGCGGAATCTTAGACAAATACCTTGAAAAATATACCGAAGAGGAACTCGAAACCGTTACACCGCTTGCCAAACGTTACTTCCACGATGTTGAACGCTCGGCTGTACGTAACGCTGTCCTCAACGAGCGCATCCGCCTCGACGGCCGTAAGACTGACGAGGTGCGTCCCATTTGGACGGAAGTCGATGTGTTGCCCAAAGCCCACGGTTCGGCTGTGTTCACCCGTGGTGAAACACAGGCTTTGGTGACCGTCACCCTCGGCACCAAGTTAGATGAGCAGACCTTGGACGGTGCCGTGGTGGAAGGAACAAAGAACTTCACACTGCACTACAACTTCCCCGGCTTTGCCACTGGCGAGGCCAAGGCACAACGCAGCACCAGCCGCCGCGAAATCGGTCACGGCAACTTGGCCGAGCGCGCCCTCAAGACGATGGTGCCGCACGACGAGACCATGCCTTACACCATCCGCATCGTGAGCGACATCCTCGAATCCAACGGTTCGTCGTCAATGGCCTCAGTGTGTGGCGGTTGCCTCGCATTGATGGATGCTGGCGTGCCGATGCGCAAACCCGTCGCTGGCGTGGCTATGGGTATGATTTCAGACAGCGAAACTGGCAAATACGCCATCCTCACCGACATCCTTGGCGATGAAGACCATCTCGGCGACATGGACTTCAAGGTCACTGGCACCCGCGACGGTATCACCGCCTGCCAGATGGACATCAAAGTTGACGGCCTGTCTTACGAAGTGCTGACCGAAGCCCTCGAACAAGCCCGCCAAGGCCGTTTGCACATCTTGGACGAGATGGCCAAGACCATCACCGAGCCTCGCGCTGATTATAAGGAGTTTGTGCCACGCATCGAGACCATGTACATCCCGAAG
>CACXQO010000140.1 GCA_902769815.1 uncultured Bacteroidia bacterium
AATCGAAACTCCTCCTTCAGCGGCGACTGTATCTCATCATACGCCTGACTGAACGCCTGCGGCACATCGCCCGTGCCCACCCCAAACCACGGATGCTGCCCGATGATATGAAATGATGCCCGCGTGAACTCAATCCGTTGGGCAAGGGAACCTCCGTTGGGATTGTTGAAACGACGGTAAAGGTTGTACTCAAACAAAGTCGAAGAAAGGCGGGCTTGGAGGCCAGGATGCTTCCAATTGTTGTAGTTGGCCACGCCCTGCTCGATGTTGCGGATGTCCTCGTCGGTCAGAGCCATAACGCCTTGGGCATCTTTGCGTAAGTCCTTGGAAGTGAGGTAACGCGCCAAGGTCGCCTCAAGGTTTTCACCGTTGGTGGTCGTGCCCTCGAAAGGCAAATTGCTGCGTTCAGACCAAGCCTCTTGCATCTCCTTTTTGCAATAATACAGCCCCACAAATTTCCCATCCTCCACGGGATTGTAAATTGTGTCGTGCCAATAGTCGTTGCCTTGAGCGGTCTTTTGTTCCAAAGTGCTGAAATCCACCGATTCAACCTTCAGCAAAGGCTTGATTTGGCGTTTCAAAACGACCGATGCGACCAGCAAAACCGCCAAAGCGGAAACCCCGACAGCAATGCGCCATCCCCAACCCTTTTTCCAGCGTAAAAAGGCGTAAACGGCTGAAACAACGACAACTGCCGCAAAAATCACATAACCTGACAGCGACTCGAAAATGTAGATTTGATAGACGAACCAAAGCAACAAAAAGCATTGCAGGAAACGATTTAAGCACTTCAGGACGGGCGTTTCGACAGGCTCAACGGCCCTTCGACTCTTGACGAGGTAATAGCCAATGATGGCCATGCAAAAGACGATATTGAGGCAAAAGCGGATATGGCTGATGAAATGCGAAATCTCCCTAACATCCTCATAATCATGCTTCAAGTAGGTTGAAAAACTAAACAACGTGGCCACAAACACCGACAGCACATAGACAAGCATAACAAAATCGAAACGCTTTCGGTCGAGGGGGGGCATACTTGAAAGGACGAAAGGCATGACCAAAATCGGCAACTTGACGCGAAGATCCTTCATTGCATACTGGAAATCAGCGGTATAGAGCAAGCCAACGAGATGCATGAGGAAAAAAGCGACGAGAAGGACGGCGGCTTTGTTGTTGCAAAAGTGGGAGAACTTGTCTTTGAATCCCCCCTGTCCCCCTTTCAAAGGGGGAAGGGATGCGTCCACAAGCCAAACCAAAACCAACCAAAACTGCGACATGCCCATCAGGAAGGGCGAGAGGGTGAGGCCGACGGCCACCATCAGCAGGCCCAAAAGGTAGGCTTGGCTCAGATAGGGTCGTATGGAGGCCTGCGAGGTCATCACTTGCCGCTCAGGATGGTGTGATATTCGTCCTTGCCGTTGGTATTGAGCAGGATTTCAAAGGCGCGTTTCAGGTCGGGGTCGTCTTTCAGGGAGGCAACGATGCGACCTTTTTGGAAATAATAGCGGCCCACAATCTCAGAGCGCAGCAGTTCCTCAATGTCCTTGCGGTTGCTCATCAGGTCGTTTTCCTTCTCGGCGGCGAAGTTCTTTTCCAAGAGGTCAATTTGAGGCTGAATCTTGTCCAAATAGCCTTCCTCCTTGGCCACTTTTTTCAACTTTTCAATGGCCTTCTCGCTCTCGGTGGTATAACTGAACTTCTTGTCTTTCACGAACTTCATGAAGTCCTGATAAGTGGCCTCGTCGATTTGGAAACGGTCGGCGGAGTCGATGCTCTTGTGCTCGCTGTAGAACTTGTTGGCGTAGTCGAAAATGAAGTTTTTGCCGTAAAGGTAGGCCGTCACCGTGGCGTAGGGGTCGCGCTTCACCTTCACATCGGGCGTGATGCCGTGACCTTCGTAAACCGTGCGCCCGCCCATCGTCTTGAAAGCCTTGCCGAGTGTGTCGGTTTTCGTCTGCGTGGTGTCCTTTTTGTGCGAATAGTCGATTTCCTGAATGCAGCGACCACTGGGAATGTAATAATGCGCCACCGTGACCTTCATCTGCGTATTGTAACTCAACGGCAAGATATTCTGCACCAATCCCTTACCGAAAGTCCTTTGCCCGATGATGACTGCGCGGTCGTAGTCCTGCAAGGCTCCCGCCACAATCTCACTGGCCGAGGCACTGTTACCGTCGACGAGAACGGCCACGGGAATTTCAAGGTCGACAGGCTCGTTGGTAGTCGGATGCAAGCTGTTGGCTGTGGCGGCCTTTCCGCGCATCGAAACGACAGGTTTTCCCTTGGAAACGAACAAGTTGACAATGTCGACCGCCTCGTTCATCAAACCACCACCGTTGCCGCGCAGGTCGAGGATGAAGCCCTTCAACTCATGGTTTTTCCTCATTTCCATGAATTTCTCCTTCACCTCCTTGCCCGCGTCGCGGGTGAAGCCGCTCAGCGAAATGTAGGCCACGCCATTGTCGAACACCTTATAATAAGGTATGTTGTCGATTTTCACCTTTTCGCGCTTCAAGGTCTTTTCGATGGGTTTCTCCACGCCGTAACGCTTGATTTTCAGCGTCACTTCAGTACCGGGCTGACCCTTCAGCAAATTGCTGACTTCCTGCGTGTTCTTCTTCTTGCAGTCGACGCCGTTCACCTCAATGATGGCATCGCCGGCGATAAGTCCGCTTTTCTGTGCCGGCCAGCCTTCATAAGGGTCTGAAATGCGGGTATATTCGCCATCATACTGGATGAGTGCGCCAATGCCGCCATATTCGCCCGTGGTCATGAACTTGGCGTTTTCGATGTCGGACTCGGGGATGAAAACCGTGTAAGGGTCGAGGCCACTGAGCATGGCTTTGATAGCCGTTTCGTTGAGTTCGCCCGGGTTGATTTCATCGACATAATTCAGGTTCAACTCGCGCAAGAGGCTGTTGTAGATGTCGAGGCTCTTGGCGATTTCGAAGTTGTTCTGCTTTTCTTGGGCGACCACGCTCACGGAGAGGAGCAAGGTCAGGATTAGGGTGTTGATGTATTTCATTTTTTTGTTGTTTGTCCGTGTCTGTCTGTGCAGGGACTCACGTCGCCTGCTTAATGATGTGTCGTCCCTACGGGACTGGGTCATAGCCGCTTCCGCCCCACGGGTTGCACGAGAGGATGCGCTTGAAGGTGAGCCATCCGCCCTTGAAGAAGCCGTATTTTTCGATGGCCTCGATGCCGTAGTTGGAGCAAGTCGGCACATAGCGGCAACTTTTTCCAATCCAAGGCGAAAGCGTCACCTGATAGAGCCTAATCAAGAGAATCAGGAAGTTAGCGGGAATTTTTGCAATGCGCTTCATGCTTCTTGACAATTTCTTGGACAGCTTTCCGCGTCTTCGCCATCATCTCCTCGTAACTGTGGATAACCGTAGCCGTATATACTAACGCCACATCCACCGAAATATTATCCCTTTGACAGATTTCGTAGAGCCGCGCCTTGTTTTTGCGCCAAGCCTCGCGCATCAGGCGTTTCACGCGGTTGCGCTTGAAGGCGTGATGGAAGCGTTTTTTGGACACCGAAACCAGCACACGCACCGTTACAGGGCGGCTTTCGTCTTTGCGGAACAGGAAAATGACCCGATAAGGATACACCGAAACGCCCGCGCCTTTGTCGAAAAGCGCCTGAATGTCGTTTTCCTTGCAGATACGCTCGTATTTCGGCAAACCTTCAGGGGCAACCATACCATAAAAAGGGTTTGTGTTTCAGCAACTTACTTCTTCTTGCTCTTCTTGTACTCAGCGGCCAAGAACTCCTCGATGGCCATCGTCATTGAGGGCGCGGTCTGCGTTGGGGCGCGGAAGTTGAGTTCGAAGCCAGCATCGATGATAGCCTGACAAGTGGCCTCGCCAAATCCGCCGATGGCGACTTCTTTTTGCTCGAAATCAGGGAAATTGACCTTGAGGGACTGGATACCCATCGGGCTGAAAAAGACCAACATGTCATAGTTCTCGATTTTCACCACGTCCTTCAGGTCGGCGGGCACGGTGCGGAACATCACGGCCTTGGTGAAGTTGAGTTTGGCGGCGGTGAGCAGGTCGATGGTCGAGTCGGAACTGATGTCGGAGCAGCAGTAGAGGTATTTCTCGTCCTTGTGCTTCTTCATGATGTCGATGAGGTCGTTGAGGGTCTGGTTGCCGTAGAAAACCTTGCGCTTGCGGTATTGCACATAGCGTTGCAGGTAGAAGGCCGTCGACTCGTTGATGCAGAAATATTTCAACGTTTCAGGCACTGTGTAGCGCATTTCCTTGGCGACACGGAAGAAATGGTCGATGGCATTGCGGCTCGTGAGGATGATGCCAGTGTATTCGGGGAGTTTGATGTGTTCCTGTCGGAGTTCGCTCGCGGTGACATCATCAAGTTTGATGAATTTCTCAAAAGTGAAGTTGACACCATACTTTTTCATCATGTCAGCAAAAGGCGTCTTCGATATATCTGCAGGCTTGGGCTGCGACACCAGAATTGACTTAATCTTCATCTTTTTTCTCTAAAATTATATCTGTCAAAAAACTACTTTTTTACCCACATCCGAAGTGTATAACTCGCTAAAAAACAGAACCATGACTAAAGTAGCGCAAGCCTGCGGTCACGAGCGTCGCTATGGGTGCGATTTCGAGGGCGCAAAGATACAAAAAAATATAAAACGCGGGAATTTTTGTTGAAACTCTCGTTTCCATCACCCCAAAAACCAGTCGCAAAATGGCCGCCAAGCCCAATACTGCAATGCCAATCCAAATAAAATATTTTGTGGGATTGTAGAGCAACAAAAGCGTGACCGGCACCATCGCGATCAGGGTGAGGATGGACACGGAAAACTGCACGACCATCTGTCGGTCGATGGTTTCGTTGGTGTCGAAAAGCCAGTTCACGAAGCGCAAGGTCAAATGGCGGAGCAATATCCAACCCGTCATGGCCGCGCAAAGGATGCCGAACACCTTCAAATTGTTGTAAGTCAGCATATCATGCGAAAGCACCACGCAACTTTTCTGCACGAAAAGCGTCATCAAAAGGATGTAGCCCAAGGTGAACGACATGCAAATAAAACTGCGCATGGGGTTCCATTCGCGCAGCAGTTGGTTGGTGTGCGCCACGCCGCCCGGAACGGAAAGCACCTGCCGGAACTGCCTCGGATACAGTTGCTTGTTGACCACGACAAGAAACAGCATCAGCCCCAAGAGCGCCAAATTCCAGCCTTGCAGGATTTCGTAACTCATGCGCGGCAAAGGATTGAGCGTGCCGTGGAAGCCCGAAGTAATGAAACTCGGCACCACGCTATCGCAGGCAATTGTGTCAGCAACTTGCACTGTATCAGCAGATTGAGTTGCTCGTTCAAAGGCACTTTTATAGAATATGTCGGGGTACTGCGGCATGGATGGTTTTCATTTGCGGCTGCAAAAATAAATGATTATTTGCAAACCAAGGCAAAGTTTTCCTAACTTTGCGGGTCTATTTTTTGTAATCAACAATTAAACAATAATCAATCAACAATTCAACTACAATGAATTTAATGCAAGAAATCATTGCCAACGCGCAGGCCAACCGCCAGCGCATTGTGCTTCCCGAGGGCGACGAGCCCCGCACCCTGAAAGCCGCCGACCAACTTTTGGCCGACAACGTGGCTGACATCATTCTCATCGGTCCCGCCGAGAAAATCAAGGAAATGACCGCCGAGTTTGGTCTGAAAAACATCGGCAAGGCCCGCATCATCGACCCGATGAACAACCCTGAGCGTCAGAAATACGCCGACCTCCTCTTTGAAATCCGCAAAGCCAAAGGCATGACGCCCGAGCAGGCTTACGACCTCGCAGGCAACTTCATGTATCTTGGCATCCTGTTAGTGAAGGCTGGTGAGGCCGACGGCCTCGTCAGCGGCGCCCGCAGCACCACCGGCGACATGCTTCGTCCTGCCCTGCAAATCATCAAGACCGTGCCCGGCGTGAGTTGCGTCAGCGGTGCCTTCACGATGTTCTTGCCCGAAGGTTGTCCTTACGGCACCGATGGCCGCATGGTGTTCGCCGACTGTGCCGTCACGCCCATGCCGACGGCTGAACAATTGGCCGAAATCGCCATCTGCACCGCCGACACCGCCAAAGCCATCGCCAAGATCGACCCGATTACGGCTATTTTGAGCTTCTCCACCAAGGGCAGCGCGAAGCACGAAGTGGTCGACAAGGTCATTGAGGCCACCCGCATCGCCAAGGAGCGTCGTCCCGACCTCGTTTTAGACGGTGAACTGCAAGCCGATGCAGCCATCGTTCCATCAGTTGGTTCGAGCAAGGCTCCGAACAGCCCTGTGGCAGGCAAGGCCAACACGCTCGTGTTCCCCTGCCTCGAAGTGGGCAACATTGCTTACAAACTCGTGCAACGTTTGGCTGGTGCCGAAGCCGTCGGCCCCGTGCTGCAAGGCTTGGCCAAGCCCTGCAACGACCTCAGCCGTGGCTGCTCGATTGATGATGTCTACAAATTGGTGGCCATCACCTGCAACCAAGCTATTGCTCAGAAACAG
>CACXQO010000141.1 GCA_902769815.1 uncultured Bacteroidia bacterium
GAAGCAGGTGACGAACCGTGAGACCGCGTCTCTCGACAAGTACCTGCAAGAGATTGGTAAGGTTGAGCTGATTTCGGCTGAAGAAGAGGTTGAATTGGCGCAACGTATCAAGCAAGGCGACAAGATCGCATTGGAAAAACTCACCAAGGCCAACTTGCGCTTTGTAGTCTCCGTAGCAAAACAGTATCAGAACCAAGGCCTTAGTCTTCCCGACTTAATCAACGAAGGCAACTTGGGACTGATAAAAGCCGCACAACGTTTCGACGAAACCAGAGGTTTCAAGTTCATTTCCTACGCCGTGTGGTGGATTCGCCAATCCATCCTACAAGCTTTGGCCGAACAATCGCGCATTGTCCGTCTCCCTCTCAACAAAATCGGTTCCATCAACAAAATCAACAAGACTTACGCCAAGTTAGAGCAAGAATTTGAGCGCGAACCCAATGCAGAGGAGATTGCCGAAGTTTTAGAAATCACGGAGCAAGAGGTGAAGGAGTCGATGAAGAACGCCGGACGCCACATCTCGATGGACGCGCCACTCGTGCAGGATGAAGACAACACCATGTACGACGTGCTGAAAAGCGAAGAAGCCCCGACGCCCGAGACCGAACTTCTGTATGAGTCGTTGCGCAAAGAAATCGACCGAGCCATCTCCACCCTGACGCAACGGGAGCAGGATGTCGTCCGCATGTATTTCGGACTAAGTGGCAGCCACCCGATGACGTTGGAAGAAATTGGAGAGAAATTCGACCTGACGCGCGAGCGCGTGCGCCAAATCAAGGAAAAGGCCATACGCCGGTTGAAACACACCAGCCGCAGCAAGATCCTGAAGAGTTATCTCGGTTAAGGAAATGGAAAAAGCCTCTCAATTTTTTGAGGGGCTTTTTCGTTTTACAAAAAAGGTGCAAAATACACTGGCATACAGATTGTTGAGTCATCCATTTGGTAGTCTTTTGTATACAGCAAAATACGTTCCCCAATACGCGAAGGATATTTCTCGCAGAAAGAATCCAGCGACTTGTGCGTCTTATATCCCGATGATTTCACTTCTATGGGGACCAACTTCTGGCCCTTTGAGAGTAAAAAATCGACCTCATAATTCTTGTTTCCCTTGCCCGTAGGGAATGTGTAATAATACAACTCATTGCCAGCGGCAGATAGCATTTGCGCCACAAGGTTCTCATAAACATATCCCAAATTGGCATTCAACTTGTCTGCCCAGATTTTTTGGTAGATGATGTTATCGGTAAATGACTTGTCCCAAAATGCCAAGGTGACAAAAAGCCCCGTGTCGGCAAGATACATTTTGTAGGCATAAAGACTTTTGTGCAACCCCATCCCCACATTGGGGTCAGTAGTATGATGCGCAACGCTTATAACCATACTCTCTTTCATTTCCGAAACAATGGTTTCCAAGTATTCCGAACGTTTCTCATCGAGGGCAGTCTCCATCATATAACGCGATGCGTTGCCCGACAACTGTGCGGGAATGTTCTTGAAGATACGCGAAGCACGGCCTGATGGATCCAATTTCATGAAATCGTTGTCGTACAACTGAATGATTTTTCGTTTCACGGAATCCACCTCTTGCAGGTTGTTACGGGTCAAGTAGGCATCCACCGCCTGCGGCATTCCACCCACAAGCATATAAAGTCGCAAGTCGCGCATGGTCTTGCGGTGCGCACTCCCTAAAGGCAAGCGCTTCTCAAAAAAAGTGCGCAGCAATGTTGTACCTATTTCAATTCCCGAAGCCCAAAGGAATTCTTCAAAGTCAAGCGGATGAAGGGTCATTTCCATCTCTTCGCTGGGAATCAGTATGTCTTGCACGTTCTTTCTGATGGAAATTAGCGACCCCGTTTCCAAATAATCGTAACGGCCGTCTTTGACAAGGTGCTTGATGGCCTGACGTGCAGGGGGGAAGTCTTGCACTTCATCAAAAACGACTACACTGTCGCGTCGGTGCAACACAACGCCTGTTTCTTGCTGTAGTCTCAAGAAGAAGAAATCAAGGTCTGACATATCGTCAAACAACGACGTGATTCTCTTTTGCTTTCGCGAAAAGTCGATAAGGATGAATGATTTGTACTCCCGTTTGGCAAATTCCTCAACCAAGGTGGACTTGCCTACACGACGTGCGCCTTTTATCAGCAAGGCATATTGCCCACCCCATTGCTGTTTCCACTCCAGCATTTTGTCGTAAAGTTTTCTCTTAAAAATCATTTCGCCTATTTTGTTGATTTCAAGGCTGCAAAATTATGTTTTTTCTACAAATCCACAATTTTTTTCAAAGAAAAAACCGACAAATCCACAAATTTTTTCGATGTATATACCGACAAATCCACAAATTTTCATATCCTTGCAATAGATTCTGTTTTTTTGATACCTCAAAGTTCAATAAGTCAAGCCGAAATGCCATAGCGGAATGACATCAAATACCAAGTCTTTCTTTCAACTGAGCAGGTGTCACTGCAAACGGACAATCGGGGAAATGCTTCATATTGCCAGTCACCAAACAGATGCCCATATCTTCATATATAGTTGCCGCTTCATAAAAACAAACATCCTTTTGGTCGGGCAATTCTTTCCCAGTCTTTTCAGGATTGACCCAAACACCTTGTGCTTTTATCTCCACCAAAATTGTTTTCACCAGTTCCTTATTGAAGCCAAATTTGTCTCTATTCAACACAGAAACATACTCCGCCATGATATCCTTGGAAAGCACAGGGGTAATCTTTCCCAAAAAGACCGCTTCGAGTATGGCAAAAGGCACAGAACGCCGACGGTCTTGAGCCAACAATGCCGAGACAATGACATTGGTGTCAATTACTACATAACGCATGGCGGTCAATTGTTATTAGTGTGAACTGCTGCGATTTCTGCTTCAATTTCTTCTTCCGTCATTCCCGCTTTGCCATTCCCTACAGCCTCATCGTTGAGTGAATATAGAGCCTTCAGCCCACTTGCGGAAACACGAGGTTTCTCCTTGATCTCAAAAGGAACGCCATTCTCCGAAACCGACTTCTTCAGAAAGATTCGGATAGCAGTTGGTAGGTCAAGCCCAAGACGATCAAACAAGGCCGTCGCTTGCTCTTTAAGGTTGTTTTCGACACGAATTTGTAATGTTACTGTAGACATTTTATATAGATTTGTATATGATTATGACTGCAAAAATACACAATTTCTGGAACACAGCCACTTTTTCCCGAAAATACCGCATCAGCCAATTTTGCCCTTGAAGGATTGTAAATCCTAATACTCGACTACGGGAGGAGTTCCCTCATGCCGACAAAGTCCTAAAAGGACGACCCGAACACAAGCAGGCGACGACACTCCCTGCTCGCAACGGAAAAATCCCTCTTATAAAGAGATTTCTTGAATTTTTAGCACTATAAAAGGGATTCTTTCTGAAACACGGCCACTTTTTCCCGAAAATACCGCATCTTCCAAATTTGCCTTTGAAGGATTACAAATCTTGATACTCGGCTACGGATGGATTGCAAATCTGCCCGAACGGGGAGGGAGCATAAAAAAGTTACACCCTTTCAATCTATGGGTATGGTCACCTATAAGGTCACCAGAGCCAAACTGCGCCTTGCCTAATATTGAAAATTACTGAAATTCAGTAAATTGTATGACACCCAACTAATCTTTAGAACACTCAATAAAAAACACAAAATCCTTCACCGACTTTACTTTTTCAGTCAGTGGTAGTCCTGAAATAGAATTGTTTCCTGGAATTACCGAAGAAGTGACTGCACTTTCAACCAAATTCATCAAATATGATGTTTTGATTGCATATCCCACATTCTCTGCACCCATGTGCTTTGAACTAACAATACCAATTAGGTTTCCTTTGCTGTCGAACAATGGACCGCCGCTGTTGCCAGGTTGGACTGGAGCAGAAATCTGATAGAGAGACACATCACCTTGAAAACCTGTTTTGGAACTTATTACGCCCGTGGTGAGCTTAATTTCATCACCCATAGTACTTGTTAATGGATATCCAAGAACAAAAATCTCTTCTCCAACATCAGATGTATTGGTCTTCAGTTTATATGGAATACTGCCAAAGCCAGTAAAACGACTATCGTTTATTTTCAACAATGCTAAATCGTTATACTTGTCAGTTGCTACGATTTCTGCATCAAAAGCGGTATTGAAATCTCCTTTGACACCTTTTACAGTAATAATATTTGCATCTTCTACAACATGATAATTTGTAACGAAATAGCCATTGTTGAGAGCGAAACCTGAACCAGACCATTCTGTTTTTTTAGCTGCTTCAATTTCTTGTTGCCGCTGTCGCTCTTGTTCTATTCTTATTGCCTCTTCTTCAGCTTCCAAATACATAGATGTGGTCGGATACTCTTTTACACAGTTGTATCTGAACATCACTCGTATTCCATATTGGTAATTTCTTCCCAAATCAGATTTCAATTGAGTATCTGGAACTTCAAATCTCCATTCAAAAGAGCGACCAGAATTAAGCAAATAGAAGCGTGTTCTCACCCAACCAGCAGCATCCCAATGATTCCAATAATTGTAAACATTTGTCTCTCCTACTCTTTCGATATAGTCATTAGGTCTACCGCCGCTAATGCTGAACTTGTTTTCACCAACACGAGCAATGGTAAGCTTCGTTGATGTTTCATAAGTTTCAGGAAAAGTTTGAAACGCATTAGCCCCTTGCTTAAATATATCTGCATCATATATGCCCTCAATTGGATCCAGCTCAAGGATTATATTTTTAAAATAATCCTTGCTTTGTGAATAAGTCAAAAAAGGAATTACCAACAATGATAGAATTAAATATAGATTTCTTTTTACTACTGTTGCGTTATTATATTTATGTCCATTAATTGAACAATCTTCATTTTGTTATATGCTTGATTATGAACATTATCAAAGCTGATGGAAAGAGTTACGATAAAATCCCAAAAAATTAACGCATCACTACTAATTTCTTTTCATCGATTCAGTGCTTTAAGTTTTCGGTGTTTCAAATGGTCATCTCAATTGACTAATTTCAAAAGATCCATAGATTTTAATCTACCAATAACATAAACATAACCCTCAATTTGCTCTTTCCTTTCTTGATAAAAATTCTCAATAAGAGTGAGATCATATCTGTTGAATTTATTTGATAAAGCTTGGATAAAGAAGTCTTTGAATTCATCATCAAATCTCGCATCACTAATCTCAAACTCATAAGCAATTCGCACAAGACGAGAATAATCATCGGGACTGGAATACATATCAGGTAAAAGCAAGACATAGGCCTCAATCGCGTTTTTTAACCTTTGATTCATAAAATTGACTTCGGCTTCCAGTCCCAAAAAGCACAGGAGAATCCTTTGTTCCCCAAATTGGTTGATACAAAGAAGCGTGGAACTGACTATGTTAGTTCTAAGTCGGAGGTTGTAGGAAAGACCTTTTTCAGAGCCATATTATAGTGTCCACGCTATACACGTAGTCACTATGCTTTGGCCCTGAAAAGTCTTGAACTTCCTACATTCCCGACTTTGAGACAAGCATAACGCTTCAATATAAAGGACTTGGCGCACCAAATCCGTTGGCAAAAATAGGAATAATATGAACATGAAACGAATTTCTCACAAAATATTTCCGATATAGCGTTTCAAAAATCGCGGAAAGGTGATATGAGAAAGTTAGATAATCTCGTCATTCCATAACGCCTTGAAAAAGTCTATCACATAATACAAATCGACTTCTCCGCTGAGGCGGCTGACACGGTCGCGAGACACAAGAATCTGCTTCACACCGGGATGCTCCTTGGCAAATTCGACAAGACCTTTCTTGTGGTGAGTTTGAACCGTGTCTGTCGATTTGATTTCGATTGCCACACGAGCATCACCTATGACAGCATCCACCTCAATGTCGTCGTAAGTGTGCCAATACGTCAACTTTTCTTCGCTGTTTTTATAGCCAAGATAAGCCACAATCTCTTGCATCACAAGATGCTCGAAGGCATGTCCATATTCGGGTGTCTTGGTGGCAAGATGGTGACGCCCAGTCAGATAGTTGGCAATGCCCACGTCGAAAAAATAGAATCGAGAAGCCTTTGTGAGCTTTCGCTTGATGACTTTCCTGTAAGCCGGCACCTCAAAACCCAACAACGTGTCGCAAAGTATCCTGTAATAAGCCTTGACCGTATTAGCAGAAACACCGCAATCGGTGGCCACATTTTCATAGTTGAGCATTTCGCCGTCCGAGATGGCGGCCACTTCCAAAAAACGGATAAAGTCGTCCACCTTTTGCACGGCAGCTCCCTCTATGATTTCTTCCTTGAGATAGAGTTCAATGTAGGATTTAAGTCGGTTGCGGGCATTTGCAACCATATAATGCCGTGGAATCATGCCGTTCTGTATGGCACGTTCAAGGTCAAAATCCGGAATCTCTGCGCTGACTAAAGGGAACAGTGTTTCAGGTATGGCTCGACCTCCGAGATTGTTGGCTCCACTCTTTTTCAACTTGCGTGCGCTGGAGCCGCTGAGGATAAAGAAAAGGCCCTTGTTCACCATCAACCAGTGGACTTCGTCCAACAAGTCGGGTACTTTCTGGATTTCGTCCACAATGACCAGCGTTTCAGGCGGAAAACGGAGCAAACTCTCCCGAAATGTTTCGGGATGCTGTTGGAAACGATTTCTCAATTCAGAGTTCAAAAGGTCGATGTAAACAGCCTTGGGAAAGCGTTCTTTCAATAGTGTGGACTTGCCCACCTGACGGCCACCAAACAAGAACATGGCTTCGTCCAAGCGGTTCTCTATGTCAAATATTCTATGGTACATAACGAAGTAAAATTTTCTCAAAGTGATTGCGGATATTCCCATAAAATCCGCAACGTAACTGCGGATATTCTCAAAAAATTCGCAGCGATGCTGCAAAAATAGTAAAGTTTATTTGAACACCAACCTCTGGCAGAAAAATTTCTGAAATTTTTGTGCCATTCCACAAAGAATCAATATCTTTGCACCCAACAACGGCTGCCCAATCCCCCTGCCCCTTTTGGCAAGGGGAATTGTGACAGCTCTACAATTGACAACTGAACAACTATGAACCTAATAGCCCCTTCCCTACTCTCCGCCGACTTCCTGCACTTGGAACGCGACATCGAGATGGTCAACCGCAGCGAGGCCGACTGGTTCCACTGCGATGTGATGGACGGCCGCTTCGTGCCTAACATATCCTTCGGAATCCCTGTCGTTCAGGCGATTAAGAAGAAAGCGCAAAAGCCCTTGGATGTCCACCTGATGATTGTGGAGCCAGAGAAATACTTCGAAGCCTTCGCCAAGGCGGGCGCCGACCTCATCACCTTCCATTACGAGGCCTGCAACCACATCCACCGCGCTGTGCAGCAAATCAAGGCATTGGGCATTCATGCCGGTTTGGTGCTCAACCCGCATACACCTGTTTCGGTTTTGGAAGACATCATTAGTGATTTGGATTTGGTGCTGCTTATGTCGGTCAACCCGGGCTTCGGAGGACAACAATTCATCGAGCGCACATACGAAAAAATCCGCAAGTTGCGTTGGATGATTGAAGAACAACACGCCTCCGCACTCATCGAAGTGGACGGCGGCGTGAACACGCAGAACGCCAAGAAGCTGGCGCGAATGTGTTGGTGGCGGGCAATGCGGTGTTCAAGTCGGAGAATCCGATGGAGACGATTAGGGAGTTGAAATTTTCCAAGTAAAGTTTGCAGGTTTGGGAAAAAAGGCTTTTCTTTGCAGCAAAATAGTATTTGAAAATACGGTATTTGAAAATACTATAATTGAATTGAGATGATTTTTTACGACAGAACCAACGAGTTAGACACCATAAACAAGGTGAAGGAGCGCAGCCGAAAAGAAGCGCAGATGACGGTTTTGATGGGTCGGCGGCGCATCGGGAAAACCGAGTTGGCTCGTCGTTGCAATGATGAAACATTATTGTACTTTTTCGTAGCGCGAAAAACAGAAGCCCTTTTGTGTCAAGATTTTGCACGAGAGACCGAGGAACGTTTGGGCATCCCGATTGGTTGGCCATCCTCGTTTTCAGAATTGTTCCGTTACCTGCTCAAATACGCCGAAAATCATCCTCTCACGTTAATCATCGACGAGTTTCAAGAGTTCCAAAGAGTCAATCCATCGGTATTCAGCGACATGCAGCGCGACTGGGACCTCAACAAGCGAACAAGTCGGATGAACTTGATTATCAGCGGCTCGGTATTCTCGTTGATGAAGCGAATCTTTGAGGATTCCAAAGAGCCGCTTTTCGGACGTGCCAACCAAAGCCTGCTCCTCAAACCTTTCACAACAGATGTCCTGAAGCAAATCCTTTCAGACCACAATCCCGACTACACTCCTGAAGATTTGCTTGCCCTTTTCGCCGTCACGGGCGGAGTGCCGTGGTATGTGGCTCTGCTTATGGACAACGGCAAATCAAACAAAACCAGCATATTATCCTACCTCACCGAGCCCAACTCGCCTTTCATCAACGAAGGGAAGAACATTCTCATCGAGGAGTTTGGCAGCGATTACGCGATGCACTTTTCCATCCTTACCTGCCTCGCCGGCGGCCAATTGACCCGTGGAGAAATAGAATCCCAATTAGGTGCCGACAACATCGGAAGTTATCTCGTCAGGTTGGAGAATTACTACAACTTGATCGAGAAAAGACTGCCAATCTTCGCCAAGGAAAACGCAAAAAAAGTCCGCTATGCACTGAATGACAGGTTTTTGGACTTGTGGTTCCGCTTCTTCTACAAGTACCAAGATTTTGTGGCCAACAATGCCCTTTCACAATTAGGTCGTGTCATCGAGCGCGACTTCGACACCTATTCGGGTTTTGCGCTCGAACGGTATTTTGAGCAGAGATTCCGCGAAAAGGGTTACTACACTCGAATCGGAAAGTTTTGGGACCGCAAAGGCAAGAATGAGATTGACCTTATTGCCGTCAACGAAATCGATGGAATAGCCGAGGTGTATGAAATAAAACGCGACCGCCAGCGTTACGATGAAAAGGCCCTGAAAGAAAAAACAGAAGTGCTCTTGCAAAACTGCAAAGAACTGCATGGGATGGACATCCGATTGGGTGTGCTTTCCATAGAAGATTTGTAGAATGAATCTTTGTAATCTTGAAATTTGAAATCTGAAATCTTGAAATCTGAAAATAACAATCTTAAATCTTTAAATCAACAAATTATGAGCAACGAAATCCTGAAACTAAAGCCGGAAGGCATTTGGAATGAGTTCAACGGCATCCTCGGCGTGCCGCGTCCGTCGAAGAAGGAAGCCCAAATGGTGGCTTACCTCGAAAAATGGGCGAAAGACCATAAAGTGAAGTACGTCAAGGAAGAATGCGGCAACATCATTATGAGCGTGCCGGCCACCAAAGGCATGGAAGACCGCCAGACCGTCATCCTGCAAGCCCACATGGACATGGTGTGCGAGAAGAACAACGACAAGAAGCACGACTTCGAGAAAGACCCCATCGAGCCGGTCATCAAGGGCGAGTGGCTCCATGCCAACGGCACGACTCTCGGCGCTGACGACGGCATCGGCGTGGCTGCTGCCTTGGCCATCATTGCCGACCCGACAGTGGAACATGGCCCGCTCGAGTGCATCTTCACCGTCGATGAAGAAACCGGCCTCACCGGTGCCATGAAGCTCGACCCGAAGGACTTCAGCGGCCGCATCCTCCTCAACTTAGACAGCGAGGACGAAGGCGAAATCTTCATCGGCTGCGCCGGTGGCATGGACACCATTGTTAAGGTGTGGTACGATCTGGAGCCTGCCCCAGAAGAGGCCACGGCTTACCGCATCACCGTGAGCGGCCTGAAAGGCGGCCACAGCGGCGACGACATCAACAAGAACTTGGCCAACGCCAACAAACTGCTGACCCGCATCCTCTGGCAAGCCACCACTTGGTTCGACCTCCAACTTTATGATTTCCAAGGCGGCAACCTCCGCAACGCCATCGCCCGCGAAGCCACGGCCATGGCCTTCATCCCGAACGATTGCGTGAAGGATTTTGAGCATTATGTGAAGGACATGGAGAAGCATTTCAAGCAAGAGTATCAAGTGACCGAGCCTTCGCTGAAAGTCACGATGGAAGTGGCTGAAGTGCAGCCTGATGTGGTCATTGACGAGATGTCGCAATTCAATCTCTTGAATGGTCTTTATGCCTGCCCGCACGGAGTCATTGCCATGTCGCAGACCATCCCGAACTTCGTGGAGACCTCGACCAACCTCGCCTCGTGCAAGAAGAAGGAAGGCTATTTCTTCATCCAAACCTCGCAGCGCAGCAGCATCGAGTCGTCGAAACAAGACATCGCCAATATGGTAGAAGCCGTGTGGAGCCTCGCCGACGCCGACGTGGAGCACACCGATGGCTATCCAGGCTGGGCACCCAACCCCAACAGCGCCATCTTGGACGTTGCTGTGAAATGCTACAAGGAACGCTTCAATAAAGACCCGAAAGTCAGGGCCATCCACGCTGGTTTGGAATGTGGCCTCATCGGCGACAAGATTCCGGGCATGGATATGATCAGCTTCGGCCCAACCTTGCGCGGCGTGCATTCGCCTGACGAGCGTTGCGAAATCGCGACCGTCCAGATGTTCTGGGACTTTATGTGCGACATTCTGAAGAATGTGCCGACGATTGAGAAGTAACGGCGAATTAGATGAATTTAGCGAATTTGAAAAGAGGATGTGTCAAAATAACAAGACACATCCTCTTCTTTTAGTTCTTATCGTCCCTTTTACTTCGTCTTATCCGGCCAAGCGGGAATCTCAGGAATTTCGGGATAGTCCTTCATCTGCTTGAGGATGACTTCGATGGCCTTGTTGAGTTGGTCGTCTATGCCCCCAAACTCGCGGGCGGGGTCGTTGTCGATGACGATGTCAGGATCCACGCCATAGCCTTCGATGACCCAGTTGCCTTTCTCATCAAATGGTGCAAATTCGGGACGAGTCAAAGAGCCTCCATCAATAAAGGGCAAGCTGCCACGGATACCGACCACACCGCCCCACGAGCGCATACCAATGGTCGTGCCAATCTTGTGTTTCTTGAACTGATAGGGGAACAAGTCGCCATCGGAAGCGGAATACTTGTTGAACAACAGTACTTTAGGGCCAAGCATCATGCGGGTAGGCTTGGTTTCAGGCTCGCCATTGCGCATCACGTCGTACATCGACAGTTCGCGGCGCAGGCGCTCCACAATCATCGGGCTGACGTTGCCTCCACCATTGCCACGGTCGTCGATGATGAGGGCTTTCTTGTCAAGTTGGGGATAGAAATACTTGGCGAACTCGTTCAGGCCATCCACGCCCATATCAGGAATGTGGATGTAGCCCACCTGTCCGTTGGTGGCCTTGCTCACCTTCTCCACGTTGCCTTGCACCCAATTGTAATAGTACAAGCCCGTTTCGTCGGCGATAGGCTTCACCACCACATCGCGGGAGCCACTTTCGGAGGCCTTATTATTTAAGGTGAGCAGCACCGCCTTGTCAGCCTTGCCTATGAGAGCGGCATACATATCTTTCATATCCTTAGTGCTTTGCCCATCAATGGCGATGATGTAGTCGCCTTCCTTGGCGTTCACCCCAACTTCGGTCAGCGGTGAGCGGGTCTTTTCGTTCCAGTTCTCGCCCTTCAAAATCTTGTCAATCTGGTAGTAACCCGATTTGTCGCGGTGGATACGGCAGCCCAACATACCCATAGGGATACGCTCAGGTTTCACACGGTCGCCGTCGCCAACGTATGCGTGACCGATATTGATTTCGCCAATCAGTTCGCCGATGAGGTAGTTCACATCGTTGCGGTCGGCGCAATAAGGCAATAGTTTTCCGTATTTTTCCTTCATTGCAGGCCAGTCCACGCCGTGCATATTGGGAGCATAGAAGAAGTCACGCATCTGGCGCCAAGCCTCGTTGTAGATTTGCGTCCATTCGGTGCGCAACTCCACCCATTTCTTCATATTCGAGAGGTCAATCGTCTCATCGCCTTCGCCAGATTTTCCTCCATTAGGCATCGGGGCTTTCGGAGCATTAACCACCTTGTAGCCTCGGCCTTCACGCATCATCATTTTCGACCCATCGGCAGAGAGTTCGTAGCCCATACTGCCACCTATGTTCGTGACTTTCTTGGACTTGGCATCAAAGAAATTGAGACCTCCACCGTTGCGACCACCAGCCACAAAATACAAACCATCCTCGACCCCCGTCAGGTTCCAATAGCGACCCGCATTGACGGGCAACACCACTACCCTATTGCTGATGCCCTCAAAATCGATTTTCACTTCCTTGGTTTCCTTCTTTTCATCAGGCTTCGGGCTGTCTTTCTTGCCTTTTTTGGCTGAGGTTCCTGAGCCAGCCGAAGGGCCTTCTTTCTGCTCATCTTTCGATTCTTCAGTTTTCACCTCATCGTTTTCAGTCAAGAAAGGCGATGGCGTATCTTTCTGTAAAGTAAGCAGATAGACCTTCGACATATCCGTATAGACGTGGTTCCACTCCAACCAGCCGTAAGTCGGGCGAAAATCGCGCTCGGAGGTGAAATACAAGTACTTGCCATTCTTGTCGAAAGCCGGTGAAGAGGCATTGTACCAACCATCGGTGACGATTTCGTCCTTGCCCGAAGCCACATTATAGATATGTATCTGGCTGACACTGAAAGTGCTCGGCATAGCGTATGCAATCCAGCGGCTGTCGGGAGACCAGCAGAAATCGCGCATCTCGCCAGCCAAACTATGCGCCACCTCCGTGACTTTCTTAGTGGCCACATCAACCATATTGATGCGGTTCATCTTGTCATCCCACAATATCTTCTTGCTGTCGGGAGACCAAGCAAGACTGTACTTGTAAGTATCTGAATTCGAGGTTAGTTGGATGGCTTCTTCCTTGCCGTCTTGGGCTTGGATGTAGATTTCATCCTCGCCTGTGCGGTCGCTGATGTAAGCGATATATTTGCCGTCGGGCGACCAAGCCACATTGCGATCGTGGGCGTTGTCACTTTGGGTCAAGTTTCTCGTGATACCCGACTTGACTGGCACCGTCCACACGTCGCCACGGGCACCGAAAGCCACGCGCTTGCCATCGGGAGAAATCGTGCTCGAGTTGATGAACTTGCTGGCATCCACATACTTGGTGCGGGTTGATTTGTTGTCGTTGGCCATCTGAACAGGGATGGGATAGATTTTTCCGTCAGTAAGGTTGTAGCGGAACAGTTGGCCGCCGTTTTCGTAAACGATGTCCTTGTCACCAAGCGAAGGCCACTTAATATCATAATAGGTGTAGTCGGTCACCTTTGTGGTCTGCTTAGTGGATCGGTCATAGCAAAACAGGTTCATTGTGCGGTCGCGGTCGGAGCAGAAATACACCTTGTTGCCAACCCACATCGGGAAGATGTCTTGCGCATTGTTGTTGGTGATGTTCTCGATCTTCTTCGACTTGAAATCATAAATCCAAACATCATCGGCCATACCACCACGGTAGTATTTCCATGTACGGAACTCGCGCATCACGCGGTTGTAGGCAATCTGCTTGCCATCAGGCGAATACGAAACCCAGCCGCCTTCGGGCAAGGGCAGTTGCTCTGCCAAACCACCGTTGATGTTGGCGATAAAAAGCTGGCCAACAAAGTCATCCCAACTCTCCTTGCGCGAGCGGAAAACGATGTTTTCGTTGTCCTTCCACGCCATAACGATGTTGTTCGGTCCCATACGGTCGCTGATGTCGTCACGGCTCAAAGTAGGCGTGTAAGTCAGGCGCGTAGGCGTGCCACATTCGGGATAAGGCATCACGTAAACCTCTGTGTTTCCGTCATATTGACCCGTGAAGGCCAAGTGTTTGCCATCGGGCGAGAAACGCGCGAACATCTCATAGCCGTTGGCGTCGTTGGTGATTTTGTGGGCAATGCCGCCCTTGATGTTGACGGAGTACAAGACGTCGTTGCCGTGGATGGTCGGGAAGCGCAACATCTTGGCCTCCTCTTGGGCGATTAGGCTGACTGAGCCTAAAAGCAAAATTGATAGAAATAAATGTTTGATTTTCATAGGATTATAATTTAGAATTATGTTTGCAATGTTTTCAAAAGTTCCTTGCCTTTTTCGGTGAGATAGTATTTTTGCTTGGGATGGCGCGGCTTGTCGGGGTAGAGCATAGCGACAAAGCCTTGCTGGATAGCAGGAACCAAATAGGATTTCGAAAAATATCTTACATTTTTGAGTTCCAACATTTGCATAATTTCATCCCGATACAACGTTTCATCTTCAATACTAATTATCACTGTCTGAACTTGGGTGGCAACTTGGGTGGCAACTTGGGTGGTAACTTGGGTGGTAACTTGAGGGGTAACTTGAGGGGTGTTTATATCAACATTTTGATTATCAATTGAATTAACTTCTGGGGTAACTTGGGTGGTAACTTGTGCAACATCTTGTGTAGCGGCTTTTCTAATCGCTTGCTTAATTTCTTCAGAAGGGCGATAAAAATTCACCCGAATCCCCGCCTCCATATCAATGTATTCTGGTTCAGGCAAACCATAACTTTTCACCATCTCTATCACCCTTGGAATACCGCTACCAAAATGCTCAAACAGACGCATATACAGGAAAACATTCGCCAAAGCCTCATTCCGGACGATGGAATAACCCGCTTTCATACGCTCCACCGTCAAGCCGGACGGCAACCCTCCAGGTGAAGTGATTTCCACCCTATCATCAAACACTATCACTTGAATATGAGACGGTTGCAAATAGCTTCTATGCACAATGGCATTGACCAAAGTCTCACGAATGGCTTGCTCCGGAAGTTCGTAAACATCCTCACGATACAAACCTTCAATCCTTGCCCCCAAGTTGATTTTGGCCAACACATACTTGTAGGCCTCGTCCAACTGCTCATAAACCGGGCCTTCAAACTCCCGACGGTCCACAAAAATGGTTCGAGTATTTCCCTTAAAGACAGCACATTGCACTTTTGTCGGCAAGGCATTATTCCCGGTAAGCAAGGCGAAAGCGTTGGTAGGCAGCAACTTCCCATCCCTTTCCTCCAAAACGCCCCACGAAACCAACATATTTTTAGTAACCGGCCTGATTCTTTGCCGCTCTTCATCAGTTCGACAATGTTCCAATGCATTGTTCCTTAACTTGTTACACAAGTTTTCGATATCCTTTTCAGTCACTTCCAAGCCTGTGCAAACGGTCTGGTCGAAACTGCGGTTTGCGCCTTCAAACATCAGTTCACGGACAATGTACGAGTCGGCGGGGCGCGTCGTTCCCGAAACACGGACAAAAACGCCCTTCTCCAAACCCAACGACTTCACAAAATAAGGCCGATTGCGTTGTGCGTCCACCTCGACAATGATAACAGTCTTTCCGTCAATGGTTTTCAATGCCACGCTGGGCATAATGGCTGGCTCGCAACTGTCGGCAATAGCCGTTGTGATGGCATCCACCGTCTGAAAGATGCGCTCATTATCCATACCAACCACCTCCTTCGTCTCGTCATCGATGCCAAAAACAATGCGTCCACCTTTGCCATTGGCAAATGCGACCACGCTTTTCACATACTTGATGCTTTTCTCTGACACCTCGCGCTTGTACTCGATATTGACATTCTCGCCGCTTAACAATTCATCGTCTATCATACACTTCTCCTATTTTTAACCTTGCAAATGTACGATTTTTCTTGAAAAACAAAACTCACCGTTGTTTTCGTCTCGTTTTCAGAAAAGATAGGCATCGCCTGCTTAATATCCTTTCACACTTCCAAGTTGAATCAAAGTCTTGGTTTCCGATGAGAAATTCAGCCCTGCTTTCACCACTTGTCGGCCTTCGGTCTGGTAGGCGATGGCATACCCCTTATTGTCAATCTGTTCCAAAGCACTTTTCGCCGTCCCGTTCACCTTCAACTCCATAACATACACCGTATCGGGCATATAAACCACCATATCAATACGACCACCTGCGCATTTCACTTGGGTCTTGACATAGATGTTTAACATTGTGAAAATCAAATAGAACGACCATTCATAGAAACCCTCGGCGTTGGAAACATCCTCCAATTTCTTCTTAAAGCCCTCAATGTAAGGCAGGCTGGCCAAGTAGGACTGCATCTCCCTCAAAGCGAGGTCGAGGTCTTTCGCTTTCAAGGCCCTCCAAAACTTCAGGGCAAATCCCGTTTGCACCTCAAAGCCCTCCAATCCTATATAGGTAGGCAACAGTCCGTCGGCAAAGCCCACGCGCACCTCTTGGTTCGGGATTGAGAGTTTATAGAGTTGCGATTCACGCTCATAGTCCTTAATGGTCAGATAACCACTTTGATAGAGCAGCGGCAATGCGGTAGTCATAGCCTCGGTAGGCCTGTCGAAAGCCGTAGAAGGCACCTCGATGTCGTCCATCGCAGTGATGTCGGTGCGGAAATGCTGCATCTGCTTAATCAAAAATGACGGTGTGCCACTCTCAAACCAAAACGAGCCTAAATCACGCTGCTGAAAGGACTTCAACAAACTAAATGGGTTGTAAACGCCCTCTGAATCACGCGAAAAATGATAACCATCGTACTGCAATTTCAACTTTCTGTGCATTTCGTCCTCAGAACACCCGTAAGCCTCGGCCATACGCCGAATGTCATCGGCCATAATGGAGTCCAATTCGTTTTCCGTGATGCCGCAGATGGTGGAAAACGCAGGATCCATCGACACATTCGCCAAATTGTTGATGGTGGAGAAGATGCTCAACTGACTGAACTTGGTGATGCCCGTGATGAAACAGAACTTGATCATCGACTCATTGGCCTTCAGTTGTACATAAAACTCCTGCATCACATCGCGCAATGCGTCAAGCAATTCCTTGTCGTGCAGCCTGTCGAGCAACGGGGCATCGTATTCATCAATGACGACCGCCACCTGCTTGCCTGTCTGCTCGTAAGCGCGACGAATCAGCCCGTCAAGCCTGCCTCCGGGCGAAGTTTCGTATGCTCCCCTGCCATATTTATCGCAATACGGCTCCAAAATGCGAAACAGAACATTCCTCAATTCCTCGGCAGAAGGCTGTCTTTTGGCACGACTCAAATCCAAATGGATGACGGGATATGCCACCCAGTCTTTTTCCAACTGCGTGATTTTCAAGCCCTCGAACAATTCCTTCTCACCAGCGAAATAAGAATGTAAAGTCGACGACAGCAACGATTTCCCGAATCTTCGGGGACGGCTGAGGAACACAAATTTCGCGTATTGTTGCAGTTTCCACACCAAATCGGTCTTGTCCACATAAACATAACCGCCCTTGATGATTTCCGAAAATGTTTGAATACCAATCGGATAGCGTCTTTCTAAAAAGGTATTGTCTGCCATAGCCTTTGACTTTGGCTGCAAAGATAAAAAGATTTGGCTGAAACCTAATCGATTATAATGATTTTTTTGCATCAATCCTCACCCGCCGTAAATCCAGCAAATTAGTAGGATTGCTGCCCATATTTTGCACTCTTTTGTTCACGAAACGAAGTACCTCGTCATAGAACAAAACCACCACAGGTGCATCTTGCATCATCAAGCTATCCATCTCGGTATAATATTTGGCGCGTTGCTGCAAGTCGTTGCAAAGCAGGGCTTTGTTATAGAGTTTGTCGTACTTGGGATTGGTGTAATGCGTATAATTCGGTCCTGCAGGAGCAAAATTGGAAGTTGTGAACAACGAAAGATAATTCTCCGCGTCGGGATAGTCGGCCACCCAAGAGGAGCGGAAAAACTGCAAGCTTCCGTTGCTTCTCATACTGCGCATTGTGGCGGGCGGCATTACCTCCATTTTACATTGCAGCCCGATTTGCTCCACTTGGCTTTGCACAAACTTCCCGATGTCGGCATAGTCGGCCACGGTGGAGAGTTGCAGCAGATAGCCTTCCAAATGGTGTTCAGCCACCAAACGTTGGGCGCGTTTCAGGTCGTAACCATAGCCGATGGTCGGGCTGTGACCGGGCAAACCAGCGGGAATCATACCGCCCGTACCAGGTTCGCCGATGCCGTTGCGCAAGTAACGCAACATCTTCTCGCGGTCGATGCAAAGACTTACCGCCTGACGCAAAGCGCGAGCACGGTCGGGACCAAGCGGGTCGTTGGTGTCGATGAAGAAGGAGAAATATTCGGTGTTCAGATAAGGCTCGGTTATCAGCTCGATCTTGTCCTCGTATTTCTGGCGCAGTTGGCCGTCGTAGGTCAAAAGTTCGTCCTTGTATCGCGCATCTATGCCCGACATAAAGTCGAACTTGCCCTTGATGAACTCCAAAAACGCCACTTGCTTATCAATCAGGAAGCTGACGGAAACGGCATCGATGTAAGGCAGCCTCTCCCCTGCCGCGTCGCGCTCGAAATAATTCGGATTCTTGCGGAAAACCAACTTCACGCCTTCTTTCCAATACTGGAACTTAAAAGGCCCAGTTCCTACGGGATGGCTTCGGAAGTTATCTCCGTAATACTCAACGGCTTCCTTCGGCACGACAGAAGCGTAAGTCATAGACAAAATGCCCAAAAACGGCGGAAACGGTTTCGACAATTCGATTTGGAAAGTGGAGTCGTCCAAAGCCGTGAAAGCATATTGACCTTCATCTTGTTTGACGGATGAGAAAATCCACATTCCTGGAGAACTTAACTGCTTGTCCACCACGCGGTTGAAGGAATAGACAAAGTCCTGTGCGGTCACGAAACGAGACTTGGCGGTCGGCCCTTCGACAAGCTCAGGGACCTCTGTTTTTGAAGGTCGTTGAGCCTGTCGAAACGCCGATTTGTCAATAAAACATTCATCCTCGTGGAATTGCACATCATTCCGAAGATGGAAAGTGTAAACCAATCCATCCTCACTGATATCCCACGACTTGGCCACCATCGGGACGAGGTTCATCTTGTCGTCGAAGGCTACAAGGCTGTTAAACACTTGGTTACAAGCCCAAATATGCGGCAAGTCTTTGGCATAAATCGGGTCAAGAGTGAGGATGCCTGCGCTTTCATTATACTTGAAAATGGACAATCCTTCCTCTGAATCTTGGCGTTTGCTGCAAGATGCCATCAACAACACGGATAATATGCCGAATAACAACTTTCGCATAATACTTTTACTACGGATTTCACAGATGAAACGGATTGGGTTACATCATACAGCAAACAATCTGTAAAATCCGTGCAATCCGTAGTTTATAATCACTTGACTTTGAATCCTATAACTTCAGGATGCAGATTATTCAAATACTTGTTATAGTCGAGGTCGTTCTTGTCTTGTTCCTTCTCCAAAGCGAGGTCAAGCACCTGCATCATATTCTCCACATAATGGAAGTTCAATCCGCTGATGTAATCCTCCTTGATGTCCTTGATATCGTGTTCGTTATCAATGGAAAGGATGAGGTCGGTCACGCCGTTGCGCTTGGCGGCCAGAATTTTTTCCTTCACACCGCCCACGGGCAAAACGCGACCGCGCAACGTGATTTCGCCTGTCATAGCCAACAGGCCTTTCACCTTGCGTTGGGTGAAGGCGGAAGTCAAGGCGGTGAGCATCGTGATACCCGCCGAGGGGCCATCCTTAGGCGTTGCTCCTTCAGGAATATGGACGTGGACATTCCAAGCGTCAAACACATCAGGATTGATGTTGAGTTGCGAAGCGTGCGCCTTGATGAACTCGAAAGCGATGGTTGCGCTTTCCTTCATCACCTCGCCAAGGTTGCCGGTCAAAGAAAGATGTCCGCCACCGCGACTCAAACTGACCTCGATGGACAGGATTTCGCCGCCCACTTGCGTCCAAGCCAAACCCGTGGCCACGCCGGGTATGGTGTGTTTCACCTCATCCTCGTCGTGGTGCATAGGAACGCCCAGCACCTTCCTGAGTTCTTCCTTGGTGATTTTCTTGTCAAATTCCTCACCCACAACGACTTGCTTGGCGCGATAACGCATCAAGTCACCGATACGGCGTTCCAAATTACGCACACCAGCCTCGCGGGTGTAGTCCTCAATAATGTGCATCACAATCTCCTTTGAAATAGCGATTTGCTTGCTGTCGAGGCCGTGTTCCTTCATCTGCTTGGGAATCAGGTGGCGTTTGGCGATTTCGTATTTTTCCTCGCGCAAGCAAGGCGGGATGGATGGTCGCGAGGTTGTTGGCCGTAGCGATGAAAAGGATTTTCGAGAGGTCGTAATCCAACTCGATGAAGTTGTCGTAGAAAGTATTATTCTGCTCAGGGTCAAGGATTTCCAAAAGCGCAGCTTGCGGGTCGCCGCTGATGTTGTTGCCGCTCACCTTGTCGATTTCATCAAGAACAAAAACTGGATTTCCCGACTTCACCTTGCGCAAATTCTGGATAATGCGGCCCGGCATAGCACCGATGTAAGTTTTTCTGTGGCCGCGCAGTTCCGATTCGTCGCGCACGCCACCAAGTGACATTCTGACATATTTTCGGTTCAAAGCCCTCGCGATGGACTTGCCCAATGAGGTTTTGCCCACACCGGGAGGCCCAACGAGACACAAAATCGGGGCTTTCATATCCTGACGCAGTTTCAGCACGGCCAAATGCTCAATGATTCTGTCCTTCACCTTGTCCAAACCGAAATGGTCGGCATCGAGGATGCGCTGGGCGTGTTTCAGGTCGAAATTGTCTTTCGTGAACTCCTCCCAAGGCAGGTCAACCAAATACTGCAAATAGTTCAACTGAATGCCATATTCGCTCGATTGAGGATGGGTGCGTTCCAACTTTTTCAGTTCCCGATCGAAGACTTCAGCCACTTCTTTCGACCACTTTTTCTTCTCGGCTTTCTCTTTCAACTCCTTGACATCCTGTTCGTTAGGATTACCACCCAATTCCTCTTGAATGGTCCGCAACTGCTGGTTGAGGTAATATTCGCGCTGCTGCTTGTCCATATCGTCGCGCACCTTGCTCTGGATTTGCTGCTTCAGCTCAAGCATCTGTTTGGCCTCGGTCAATACCGAAAGAAGCCCTTTGGCCATTTCGTTGAGGTTGCGCGACTCCAAAATCCCTTGACGCACAGGTAGTTCGGCCTCGATGTTGCTGGCCACGAAATTGAGCAAAAACACAGGGTCATCAATGCTCTTGATGGCGAAGCCAGCCTCTTGCGACAAATTGCGTGAGCGAGGAATGACCTGAATGGCCAAGTCCCTGACCGACTGCAACAAAGCATCGAACTTGCGCGATGCAGGCACATCTTCCGAAGCCGCATAAGGTATCACGGCAGCCTTCATATAAGGCTCATTTTGAATGGATTCCACCACCTCAAAACGTCGGATTCCTTGAATAATGACCGTGACGCTACCATCAGGCATCTCAAACGACTTGAGGATTTGGGCCGACACGCCGACCTTGTACAAATCATCAAGAACTGGTTCATCAACATTCGACTCCTTTTGCGCGATAACGCCAATGGGCTTGCGTTTGCGGTTGTATTCCTTCACCAACTGGATTGATTTTTCGCGCCCCACGGTGATGGGAATGACCGTGCCCGGATAAAGCACCGAATTGCGCAAGGGCATAATGGGCAATTCTTCTGGAACAGATTCATTATGACCGAGTTGGCCCTGCTCGATGGTCAGGACGGGAATAAACTCAGCATCCGTGTCAATCATATCTGAAAACAATACGGGTTCAACTTTATAACTCATAAAACACTTTCGTTTATGGCGACAAATTGTCAGTCTGCCGCCGTTTCACACCTTATTATATATGTGGCGCAAAGATACGACAATAATAATGCCAAGGCACAAAAAAAGCCCTCGCGAATGGCAAGGGCTTCCCTTTTTCGGTTGCGTCCAACTTACTTGGCTTCCTTCTTCTCGAAGAATTTCTTGTACTTGTTGTTGAACTTATCCACACGACCGGCACTGTCGACGAGTTTCATCTTACCGGTGTAGAAGGGATGTGACGCGCTGGAGATTTCCAATTTCACCAACGGATATTCGTTGCCGTCTTCCCATTTGATGGTCTCCTTGGTGTTGATGGTCGAGCGCGACAAGAAGGTCACGTCGTTTGACATATCTTTGAAAACAACCAGTCTGTAATTCTTAGGGTGAATGTCTTTTTTCATCGCTTACTTTCCTTTTGATTTTGAGCCGCAAAAGTACGACATTTTCTTGGAATGGCAATCGGTTTCGGGAAAATTTTTTATACAATAAATTAAAAATTTGAAATTCAACAATTTAAATGACTTACCACTTTTCTTTATGGGTTCTTGGGGTGCAAGTAATTGGTTAGGATTTCACGCCTTGTGTCGTAATCCATCTCTACGGCGAGCACTTTTTCGGGGTCGACACCAAAATCGGCAAGTGTGCGCGTCACCAATGCCTTGAAACTGCTGTCCAAACCGGCCATAAGTATGTAATCGTAGTCGGCATCGACGATGGACTCCACTGGGTCGACGTTCATACCCACCCGACGGTACTCCCAATAATACGGGTCAATCCACCCCGTGATTTCCACCTTGCCCGTGGCATCCAAGCGGCGATTCACCAACAAAAATTGGCCAAATTTACCAATGAAATCCGTCCAAATTTACCAATAAAAATCGTCCAAATTTACTAATTTGATATTATTTTTGTATTTTTGCAGCCGATAAACGACTGATTTCAAATAAATTACAAAACAAATCTTCATCAAGTCGCAAATACGCCTTCCCTGATGGTAATGACAGGCTTAGAGATTACGCCTACCGACGCAATGACGGCGTTTATGTAGTGCCTATCGGGTGCTTGGGGGAGTAACAAGGATTCGTCCTAACGCGAAGCACACACCGGACGGACAGAGTAGCCAGCGCACCTGCTGAAGTCATCGTATATGTCGCAGTCATCATAATCGATGATGAACTGGAAACCCTTCGCATAGATAGGCATGCCCTTGTTGAGCGAACTCGACCAATAATTGCCCTTATTGTCCTCGTTACTCGACTTGTCGTTCCCGATTCTACCCCTGACAGGCAGAAAGATACTATTGCCATTCCGTGCGGTGAAAAGACAACCATTCACCCCGTTTCTTGTAATAAAAGTATAGCTGCACTTTGTCACCAGTTCAATCCATTCATTAATCGTCGGAGTGCGCCAACCCTCACCCCAGTTGACCGTGGCGGCATCATCGCTCGGCTGTAGGGTCTTCAAGTTGTCGGTAAAGCCGTTGTAGCCAAACTCTGGTTTTGTGCAATACTTTGTGAAATCGTCATAACCGCCGTGGCTGTAAATGTAGTTGCTGTCGGTGTAGACGGCTTTGGGTTGGGTTTCGCCCCAAGCGAAGTAATCGCCGTAACCTTCAGGATTCTCAGCACCCACATTACAAGTCGCCCACATCGTGCCGCTCGGCAAGCCGAGGTCGATGTAATCGTGGCCGTTGTAAGAGCCGTTACCACTATTGTGTTTTTTACATCCTGCGGCGTAAAGTATTGCTATTGATAGGATTAGGGCAGCTATGGTTTTTGTGAAGTTTTGCATAATGATTGATTTTGAAGATTTCGGGCTGCAAAAGTAGAGATTTTTCCGAAAACCTCAAATCGTCACCTTTGTTTATGCTATTTTTGCAACGGAAGTTGCAAAATGTGTTGGTACATGAGCAAATCAATACTGCCAAATTCACCAATAAATTCGTCCAACTTTATTGATTGAATCCGTTTCCATCTGTCATCATCTAATATCGAAATGGTTAGACATTAACCTGTTAGCTTTTGAAATAAACAATCTCACAAACCAAAAATCATTTACCTTAAAGATGGGCTTTAGCAATCAATTTCTGCATCCAATTATCGAAATCAGTATGGGTAATTCTATAAAAATAGAAATCCAATCCATACTCTAACAGTATGTCCCAAGAACGGGTTGCTATAATTTCTCTCTTATTCTTCAGTTTTGAGTTAGCAAATTTATAGATTGCACCTAAAGCAAGATAAGATGTTTTCCACGTAGCTTGGAAAACAATTGTAGCCCTCTTATCATTAGAATTCTCCCATACTAATAAACAATTCTCTTCATTCGTAGGGATGGTAAAAAGGTAAACTTTTTCAACAATTGGTTTTTTATTCACCACCCTAATTTCATCAAAAGAAAGAACTTTATGAAACCTTGATTGACTATCATTAAGATACTTGATATATGGATTCCCTCCAATGTGAACGATTGCAGCAGGCAAGGTGTCATACAGATTTTCATCTGGCCGTTTTACATACGACTTAATTTCCGTTTCTGTAACGACAAAACAATCTTTTATCACATTATTCATTCTATTCCTATCCAACACAGCTGTACCATCACGTTTAACCCAAACCCACAAGGTGTCTTTCCCATATTTTTCCAATATGGCTCTCTTAGCTTCACCAGAACATCGTCTTGAATAACCACAATTGACCAATATCGTCGTGCCTTTTGCGAATTCATAATTCTCGTTGTCACCAAATTCATTTATAAAATTGTTAGTAATAATACTTACTGGTAGAATACAAACAATATAACCTGGTTGAAACTCAATATTAGATAATGGCAAACAGACCTTAGCTGAATAGTCGTTAGCTAATTGTTGTCTTGACAGCTTCGTTCCACGCATTCCTTTTTTCAACAATGATTTGATCTTTTTTAATACTAAATCATTGTATTTCACGACCGCATGCTTCTGTTGCTTATTGCTATTCATCATCTTTCCTTTCCTCAAATTCTTCCTTCTTTGAAACAATCCAATGATATTCAGAGGAAACGCGGTCATAGTCGCCATCAACAACGACGTATGTATTCTCCAATTCCCAGCCAAATTTGGCCAATTGGTTCATGGCATCAATCATAGTGTTGAAATGCATCTTTTTACCGCCCTCGTCTTTGAGCATATAGGCAAATCGCTGTTTGTTTTTCCCAAACTCTATTGTAACGGCTTCTGCACCAGAATACTCATTGCCGACAATCTCAGCATAGACCTTGTTTTGCGCCAATGATGCTATCACTATACCAAACATTACAAACAATAACAATACTACTTTTCTCATTTTCAAGAATTTATATTACAACGAATTCATAATCAATATCAAAATGGTGAATACAATGCAGACAATGAAAAAGACAAAAGCGTTTTTTTCAGCCTTTGACGAAAAAAGGCTTTCGTCACTTCTTGGCTTTGGTTGATATGGTTTGTATTGCGGTCTTTGAAATTGCGCTGGTTCACGCCAATAATCCTCCCATTGTGGTGGGTCTTCGGTGCGGTCCATATATGGCGTACCAATCCAGTTGGCCTCATAGTCATCCCACGCCTGCTGGTAGTCGAGCCACGCTTGCTGTTTGGGTGTCAGGCCAGTCCGAGGGTCAACGTATGAGTAATCGTCGATGTATTCCTCATCAGGCTGTTGATGGAAATACTCGTCCATTTCCGCTACTATCCATTCTTCGTCGTCCATAATGGCTTGTAACTTTGATGGGGCAAAAATAAACAAAAATCCTATAAGAGTTTTTCATCTTGTATTTTTGCGCTAAATTTGCAGCGGAGGTTGCAAAATGCGGCATAAAATTTCACTTGCAACACACAAAGCCGCAACTTTCACTATATTTGCACCCAAAATCAATCATCTGCTATTATGGCCCTACTCGCCGACATCAATGATTTGCTCAAGAAGCGCAAGGTTGAATCCGACCGCATCGAGTTCAAGAAAGGCTGGAACCCGACTGCCATCTACCGTTCTATCTGTGCATTTGCCAACGATATTGAAGACATTGGTGGAGGCTATATCCTTGTCGGAGTAGAGGCCATTGATGGAGTGCCCGTGAGACCTGTCACTGGCTTGTCGCTTACCGAAATCGACAGCATCCAACGCAAGATGATTGACTACAACAATATGTTTGAGCCTTATTATATGCCTCGCCCTTCCGTTGAAGAGGTTGACGGGAAACATATCCTTGCCATTTGGGTGCCCTCTGGGGTCAATCGTCCCTACGCCATTCCTTCCGATGTCAACGCGAAACTGAAAAAGCCAACCTATTATGTTCGAAACGGGAGCAGTACCGTTGAGGCAAAAGGCGAAGTCCTTGATGAGTTGCGCGGTCTGGCTTCTCATATCCCCTTCGACGACCGTCCCAATCCCGACATCAAATTAGACGACCTTTCTTCGAGCCTGATGCGCGATTTCTTTGTCAGCATCGGCAGCAAACTCAAAGACCAAGACCTCTCCGGCAACAATATGCTGGATGCGCTTGAACAGATGAATATGCTTGATGGCCCAACCGAGCGCCGCTACATCAAGAACATTGCCGCGATGATGTTTTGCGACCATCCGGAAAAGTTCTTCCCCAAGACCCAAGTCGAAATCGTATTCTTCCCTGAAGGCCGTGAGCGCAATCCCAACAATATGTTTGAGGCTCCTGTCATTCAAGGCTCCGTGCCACGAATGATCAATGACACTTTGCAATATCTTCGCACTATGGTCATACGGCAGCGCATTTTCAAGCCCAAAGACGATGAACATTCCATAAAGTCGTTCAACTATCCTCAATGCCTTTTATCACCGCGATTACCGCGAGTATGCGCCCATCGAAATCACCGTCGAGCCTGACCGCATCACCATTTTCAATCTCGGCGGTCCCGATCATTCCATCAGTATGGAAGCCATACGTCGTGCCAAGTCGTTGCGTTCGCGCCGTTACAGGAATGTCCGCCTCGGCGATTGCCTCAAAGAACTTGACCTCACAGAAGGTCGTGCTACTGGCATTCCCACCATTCAGGATGAACTTCGCGCCAATGGTTCTCCTTTGGCCACCATCGAAACCGACGAGGAACGTTCCTTCTTCCTTATCGATTTGCCCTGCCGTGCAGATATGGTGGAGAATATGGCTATTGATAAAATCATCCGCTATAATGATTCCTATGGAGCCGTTGATTTCACCAAAGATTTCACTAAAGATTTCACTAAAGACTTCATAAAAGAAAACGAAGCGGAACTAACTGAAAGACAGAAAGAAATACTCATTTTTTTGGCGGATGATTGCACTTTGACTTCACAAAAGATTTCACAAAAGGTTTCACAAAAGAAACCCGTATCCATACGTACAATTCTGAAAGATCTTGCTGAACTTCAACAGAAAGGTTTCTTGCGGCGTGAAGGTGGTCGTAAAAACGGTTACTGGCAACTGCTTTTCTTGCCAATGGAATGATTCATTGGCACGCTCAAATTCCACCTATTCCATAGAAAAACCTAAATATTTCAAAAAAGGTTCAACAGATGGTTTTATTTACTATCTTTGCAGCAAAATACGAGCAACAAACTTAATCAACAAATTATAAACCAATAAATTAAACAACAATCAGTAATGAAACAGGCTTTTAATTTCAACGCAGGTCCCTGCGTACTGCCCAAACAGGCTATCGAAAGCACCGTCAAGGCGCTCTATGATTTCGACAACACCGGCATCGGTATCGCCGAGATTTCTCACCGCACTCCGGGTTGGGAGCGCATCATGGCTGAAACCCGTCAGCTGTGGCGCGACCTCCTCAACATCCCTGAGGAGTACGAAGTCCTCTTCCTCGGTGGTGGCGCCAGCACCCAATTCTTCACCGTGCCCGCCAACCTGATGAAGACCAAGGCCGCCTACCTCCAGACCGGCGTCTGGGCCAAGAAGGCCGCCAAGGAAGCCAAACTGTTCGGTAAGGTTGAGATCGTCGCCTCTTCAGAGGAAAAGACCTACACCTATATTCCTAAAGGCTACACCATCCCGACGGATGCCGACTACTTCCACATCACGACCAACAACACCATCTACGGCACTGAGATCAAGTACGACATGAACTGCCCCATCATGCTCGTCGCTGACATGAGCTCCGACATCATGAGCCGTCCCGTCGATGTGAAGAAGTACGGCCTCATCTACGGTGGCGCCCAGAAGAACGTCGGCCCCGCTGGCGTGACCTTCGTCATCGTGAAGAAAGACATCCTCGGCAACATCGGCGACCGCGCCTACATGAACCCGCTGCCGACGATGGTCGACTTCCGCACCCACGCCGCTGAGGAAGCCAAGAACATCAGCATGTTCAATACCCCGCCCGTACTGCCTATCTTCATGATGCACGAGACCCTCGTGTGGCTGAAGGACACCATCGGTGGCGTCGAGGCTATGAACAAGATCAACACCAAG
>CACXQO010000142.1 GCA_902769815.1 uncultured Bacteroidia bacterium
GCAAATGGTGGGTAGGACGTTGCAAAACCAGCCCTTGCTGAACAACGACGAGAATCAAGCTCTGTTTGACATCGTTGTGGATTATACCTACGCCCTCGACACGCTTGACGACTATGATTATCAACGTCTTGGCGTAAAAGAAACCACACAAGAGGAGAAGTTTCAGGCGACCTACGACAACGCTATGCAAGCCATAGCCGCTTTGCGGGAGAAGTTTGGCGGCAGCACGCTTTTCGGCAACGAGAAAGACGACTCCTTCAAGAGCAGCATCGGGCAAATTTACCAAACTTTTGGCGGCAACGACCTCTATCCCAGCGTGGAGGAAAAAGCGGCTATGTTGCTCTATTTGGTCACCAAGAACCATTCGTTCAGCGACGGCAACAAACGCATTGCGGCCACCTTGTTCCTTTGGTTCCTCAACAACAACGGCATCCTCTACCGCGAGGACGGCAGCAAGCGCATAGCCGACAACACTTTGGTCGCCTTGACGTTGATGATTGCCGAGAGCAAGCCTGAAGAAAAAGATGTGATGGTGAAGGTGGTGGTGAATTTGATTAATCAGAGGAACTGACTAAGCAATTATCATTTTCTAGTTACACACAAAAAAGAGGGGCATTCATGAAGGAATTTATGATATGCTCCAATCATTTCGGTATAAAAGTATTCGGAACTAATACGGGCGCTTAAATGCCAAGTGTTTATGGCAACTTTATTATGCTTTGAGTCGTAATACACCCAATCCGGTTCAACACAGTTAAAACTATATCCATTTGAATTAAGAAAATCTATGATCAGATTACCTTCGACTTCAGAGTATCCACAACAAACCAGAATATCAGCATCAAGACAATCCACTTGCTTAATAATCAAATCACGATCATTTTCGAGATACTTTCTTAATATGTTATTGCTGATGGAACGGCTTCCTGCTATTTTCTTAACATTAATTCTGGCAAAACAACAAGCATCAGAATACTCTAAGGCCTTCTGGTCAACAATTTCATCATACTGAATCATTTTATTGGGAGTCGTTAAAGATAGGCCATATAAAGTATATACAAGATTGCGATGAAAAGCATATTTCCTATAAAACAGGTTTTCCTCTGGTTTGGTGTTCTCATCTGGATAGTGATAAGTCTCGCCTCTGACATCCCAAGCGTCTCCACCACCCTTGTTTTGGTCTTTTGTTAAATAAAGTATTCTTATTGGAGCTTTTGCCCACAACGCGCTTTCTTCTCCGCTTTTATCTCTCCTCCAGTTCGCCCCATCGAAATAAAACATTCCTCTAAACATGATGCCGTCGTCCGCAAAGTTGTCGTCATCATTATACTTTCTTTTCCATTCTGTAAGAATCCGTTCATTTTCTTTTACAAAGTCTTTCATGTCAATTAGTATTTAGTATTGTATGATGCAAAAATAAGCAATTCGTATAATAACAATTGGTTAATCACTGTTTTTATCCATTTTTTGTGTTAATCACTCTCCATCCTTTAAGCTTTGCCATTGAGTATACCTCGTTGGGCAAGTTTTGTGATATGTGCAAAACTGGAGACTCGTCAAACAAGTCTTGTTTGGCGAAAACCCCCACCTGTAATAATATCTGAATGATGATTTGAGCTTCAACGAGAGAGCCTGTCAAATCCACGTTTTTCAATTTGGTTGTAGAATCACGAAACTCCATATCTTTAATTCTATTATAACCAAGGCAAATATTCTCGAGGTTTTGACACTGCAGGAAATAGCATCCAGTCACTTTTTGACCACATAGGACAACCGACAAAATGTCGCCGAAAACGAATATAGGAGAATTTGAATCGTGTTTTATTTGTACTGTTTCAAGTTTGCCTGTCCCTTCATAAGAATAGTCAATGATTTTTCCTTGTGCGACAGCTGTAATCATTATGGGTTTTGTGGCCAAGTACTGCATTTCTACGTTAGATTTAGGGGCACTAATGATAATGGTTGGTCGTTGCCTTTCGGCATGTATTAGTCTTTCTTTTACTTCCTCGTAGGCATGCATGCGCAAGACGGAAAAGTCTCTTTTCTTATAACACAACTCACAAATAGCCATGTCTTTCAAACCACGGACCATCGAGCGTGACAGCTTCCAGTCAGTGGTTAACTCGTCCCAGCCTTTGCTTTGCCCAAATAGGTTGATCAAACGATTGCTCTTTTTTTCATTACCAGCAATCCGCTCCTTCAAAGTGATTAGTTCCAATTGTTCTCGTAGCTTAAGCATGTTGTTTTTCTTTTTGATCTTGCAAAAATAGTTGGAGCCTGTGCTGTATTATGACACAGGCTTTCTTTTTCTTTGCATTGGAAAGAACAAAAAGTGTCTGGGATATGATATTTCAAACAGAACCTCGTATTAAACTTTTCAAAAACAGTTAACTATGAACATTTACTCTAAACCAAAAGTAAGCATCACAGAAGATGGAACTATTGAAATCACATGTGCAAGATTAACCCCTTCCTGCATCAATGAATTGATAGAAAACATGGATGGATACAGGAAAGCCAATTTTGACTTCAGCATGATTACAGAAACAATCAGCAACGCAAACGGCAAAGAAGAAGGAGAGGCCGCGCTTCGCAAAAAATTCAAACTGACCCATTCCCAAGCTCGTTTCATGACAGAAGCCTCTATCGAAGAAACAATTGATTACTGTAATAATGATATGTGGAAAAAGACAATTGACAAATACAGAAGCCTAATTGGCCTTCTTCTTGACGAGGGGAAGGATAGCGCTGATTGAAAACCAATATATAACACTATGAACATCAAAGAAATTCTACAGGATTGCGCTTTGCAGGAACTTGAAAAACAAATCATCATTGCATACGATGGTCCAATATCCAAAAATCATGATTATACCGATGAACGCTGCTTGCTCGAAGCCAGGAAAAACATCATCAATCATCGTGTGCTGCAACATCAGGATTTGTTGCTGCCCGACATCATAGCCTTCAACGACGCGATACGCGAAGCCTTGCGCGAAATGTTCGACAAAGCCCACGCCGTGTATGAAGCCAACAAAGGCTTTGGTGAAGATGTGGAGGTCGAGGCCTGCTGCTATCTTAGCAATGACTATCCGGCATTGCACCCCGTGCAAGGCGAGGATCGCCAAAATCTTTGGGATGCTTTGCAGGATTCAGGATGGAACCAGCTGTATGATAGCGGCGTGTCTTTTCCTCTCAAATTGACGGGAAACTACGATCGTGTATTCAATGATTTTGACGATTTCATTGGCATGAAGTGTCCTCCGCCCAAATGGAACGAAGGCCTCGACCAGGAACTGACCAAAGACCTGCACCTGATACAAGCCTTTCACAACCTGTTCGACCACACCGATTTTGCCATCACCGACTTTATCTATTGCCGTGAGTTTTACTATGAAATCAAAGTTGAGTTTAGGAATGAAATACAACGGCCAACTTGACAAGGTTGAGTAGACAAGATATGTCCAATCCATTCAAAGAAGCGTTTGGCTTACAAAAGTTTTGCCTGAGCGTCAATTCAGCACAGGATTCTTTTTTCTTTGCAGCGTGAAAACTGACCCAAAAAAGAAAGGAATGTCATGGAAACCAAGAAAAGAACGATCCGAAAAATGAATTTGCTGTCCGCTGTGGAGCAAGTTGTAGAACTCTCTAAAGGTTCTCAGCAGTAATACCAGTGATTTGCAATTTGCAAAATTGATAGAATACAATAATGACAATGGTCTTGCTGACCAAGAGACGTTCCGCCTGACATGAAATTAAGAAATAAGGAAAATTGGGTTCTGAATATGAGAAAGAGCAAGAAGAATGGTCAGTTTTGCGACAACAACACCTGCTCAATCGCAACAGGGAAATACGCCTGCTCCAGCTGGTGGATTTTGGCCGCCAAAGAGTCGGGTGTTTCGTTTTCGTCCAAACTGACGCGGGCTTGCAGGATGATTTCGCCACTGTCGTACAACTCATTGACATAGTGGATAGTAATGCCCGATTGTGCTTCCTTGGCCGCCACAACCGCTTCGTGTACATGCTCGCCATAAAAGCCTTTTCCGCCGTATTTGGGCAGCAGGGCAGGGTGGATGTTCACAATCTTTTTCGGGAAAGCTTTGACGAGGTTTTCGGGCAACTTCCAAAGGAAACCAGCTAATACAATCAGGTCAATGCCAAGGTCTTGCAACTCCTTGACGAAAGCCTCGCTGCTGAAATCCTGTTTGGTGATCATACGCAACGGAATGTTCAAATTCTTTGCCCGTTCAATGGAATAGGCCTTGGGATTGTTGCAAACCACGTTGGCGATTTCAACGTTTTTGTTATCGGAAAAGTATTCGGCAATGCGCTGCAAATTGGTGCCGTTGCCGCTGACGAATATGGATAACTTTTTCATTCTCTGTATCTTATGGTTACGGTTTCGTTTTTCATTAAGTCAAACCACACCAAATAGCCTTCGTCCACCTTGCGGAAATCGATGGGTTTGCCTTCCACGATGATGGGTTTGGTGCAAAGCAAAGTTAGGCCTTCGATGGCTTCGCTTGGGTTGGTCAATTGTATGGTCTTGTTGTCAAGAATCAGATAATCAATGTTTTGTAGTTTCTCGTAATAATTGAGGTATTTCTCGATGGTTGTCGGCCGGATTTTCTTTTCGTCGCGGAAACGGGCGAGTTGGCTCAGCGCGAAGTTGAATCCGGGCATGGCCACGGCGGTGCCGTTTTCGTTGAATTGCCAAAAGCCGCGCCACGGGTCGGTCCACGCGGGATAGACATGCGTGATGAACACATTGTGTTGGTTTACAAGTTGTTGAAGGCGAGTGGAATCAAAATAATAGTACCAATCCTTGTCTTCGTTCACTTCCAAAGTCGATGGCGTGGACCATAGTAGAAAGTCCTTGTCGCCATTGGGTAAGGTGGTGATTTGTCGGTTGGGCAGGGCATCGCCGAAGCCGTCGTAGGGTTGTACGAAATGCCCGTCGAAAAGTTTGTCTTCCATGCGGTTTTCCTCGTAGTAGGCGTTCCAAAGGTAACGCACGCCGTTTTTCCGCCAAAGGTCGGCGGAATAATACGGCGAGTCGGGGAGGAGGCCGTCGCAAACCAAGTCCTCACGGTTCTTGTCTGGGCCGTTGTTGTAGCCGTGGTCAATCCAGCTTTTTGTGTCGAACTGCCGCCGCATGAAGCGCATGGCTTTTGGATATTCGGAAGGAATGGTCGTGTATTGTTCGGGCGAGTGAAGACAGATTTCAAAGCCCCGTTTCTTGATGGTTTTCAGTAACTTGAAGAAATCCTTGTCGGTCGTGATGGTGGCATGAGGCCCGTTGAAATGGCCTTTGCTGCCAGTTTCGTTGGTCACATTGTCGGGATTCCAATAAAACACGCTCTTCGTGACGGGAATGTCGAAATAACAGAAACCGCCGACAGCATCTTCTGGCTTGGTAATGTGCTCATTTCCAAAGAGAACGGCACGATGAGTCCTTAAATCCGTCCAGTCGGCGTGTTCGGTGAAGATGAAGGCCGATTGGTAGCCGTCCCAAACTGGCATGAGGCGAGGCAAATCGTCAATCATCCTATTGAAAACCTTGATTTTGCCTTTCAGCACCTCGCCTTTGCGGACTTCGCGATACGAAATGTCCTCAAAACAATCTGAGGTATCGCTTCTCATGGGATAGTGAAGTAGCGGATGGTCGCGCCAATAGTCGATGTTGAAACAGGCTACACGCTTGTCCGTATTCAGTTGCAAAGAGGAAATGCCCGTATTGTGATAGACACTGATGTTGAAATCGTTATTATGAACGCTAAAACCTTCTTTGTCAAGATAATAACTGCTTTGGAAATTGGCTGTGTCAATATGTTGGTTACGGCGGTAAACGGTGAGTTTGCCATCGGGCAAGGGCAATTGGTAGGCCAATCGGAGCAACTTCACGTCTTCCTTGAAAGTGGTCTCGATGTAAACAAATGTGGCAATCACTGAGTGAGGCAGTTGCGTAAAATTCACAACCCAACCATCGTCATATTTGGTTTCGATTATCGACGGGTCGGAAAGGGTGTCGCCATTGGCATCGATGTATTCCACAACGGGAATGAGATAGGGCGAAAGCCACACGAATGGATTGAAAGTGGAATCGGTTTTTTGCTCAATTTCAGGCAGATAACTGGGGAGAGAGTAGGCCTCGATTTCCAAATTGGCGTTGTCGAAAAACAAGGTCGCATGGCCTCTATTCCAAATGTAGCAGTTGATTTTCCCCTCGCCGATGTAGTCTAAAGGGAAGTTGAGACTGAAACTCGCGTGCGCCCAACCCGTTGAATCCGACTTGAAATCCGCAAGAGGGTAGGCGTTCCAATAGGGCTTGTTGCCTTCGTCGATGCTGAACACAAGCAAAGCGCCATGAAGTTGGAGTGTGTCGGGCGTGCGGAAATCAAATTCGAAATGGCAGCGGACATTCTGCCGTGGGAAATCCTTTCC
>CACXQO010000143.1 GCA_902769815.1 uncultured Bacteroidia bacterium
TTCGTGCGGGCATTGGGCTATTTTTGGAACAGTTGGGCTTCGCTGCAAGACAACCTGACGCTGATTGTGTGCGGCAGCGCCACCTCGTGGATGATACGCAACATCGTCAACGACAAAGGCGGCCTCCACAACCGCATCACGCACGAATTGCATTTGCACCCGTTTACGCTGAAAGAGACAGAGTTATACCTCAAGAGCCGGCAATTCAAGTGGGACCGCCTGACCGTCATGCAGGCATACATGGCCTTGGGCGGCGTGCCCTATTATTTGAGCCTGCTTCATCGTGGCGAGAGTTTCGCCGCCAACATAGACCGACTGTTTTTCGGCGACGAGGAAGAACTGCGCAGGGAATACAAACGACTGTATTCCACTTTGTTCAAGTCGCCGGAATCGTATATGACCATCGTCAATGCTCTGGCAAAAGTCAAGGCTGGAATGTCGCGCGACGAATTGAGGAAGGCTTTGGGTCAGGATTCAAGCGGATCGCTCAGCGGGAAACTTGAAGACCTCGTCAATTGCGACATTCTTCGCAAGTATCCCATCCATAACAAAACCACGAAAAAGAATTCCGCCATCTACCAACTTGTTGATTTCTACTCACTTTTCTACCTTACCTTCGTGTCGCGTGCCGAGGCTGAGACGGGCTATTGGAGCAACCATATCGGCACTTCCGAGGTCAACACATGGTTGGGATTGAGTTTTGAGCGGGTGTGCCTGACCCATGTACAACAAATCAAGCAAGCACTCCACATTGATAGGATTTCGACCCAATTTTATTCATGGCGAAGCCAGAAAAGTACACCAAAAGCGCAAATCGACATGGTTCTTGACCGCGCCGATGGCATCATCAATCTGTTTGAAATCAAATACAGCGAGGCGGATTTTCGCCTTGATAACGATGAGGCCAAAAAACTGCAAAACAGGATAGCGGCTTTCCGCAATGAAACAAAAACAAAGAAAGCCTTATGGCTCACATTGCTAACTACTTACGGTCTTAATGAAGGCCGTTATTCCTCAACTTTTGTTTCGATTTTAACGATGGATGACTTGTTCCAATAGCTGGTTTTCGTAATCTGAGTTTTTTCCAAAGTTGATAAAAAATCACAATTTTGGAAAAAACTCAACCGAAAATCCCACACTTCTTTCCAACGAGTTTTACCGTTCAAAAACCCTCAAAATCTTCAACTTCGTCTTCTCCATCTTGCCGCCGTAGGGATGCTCGCGCAAAGGCAGATTGAACCTTGTCTTTCCTTTGAGCACCGTTTGTGGATGCGTGAACTCTCGGAACCCCCATTCGCCGTGGTAGGCACCCATGCCAGAATGTCCTGTGCCGTTGAAGGGAACGCCTTTCACCATCATGTGGATGCAGACCTCGTTGATGCAACCTCCGCCATATTGTTGGGTCTGCATGGTGCGGTTGGCCCATTTCATATCCTTGGTAAACAGATACATGGCCAATGGATGCTCGCGCTCGGCGATAGTGTTCATCAGCGCGTCAACATCGGCATCTTTGAAGGGCACGATGGGCAACAAAGAACAGAAAAGCTCGTGTTGCACGATGTGTTCGTTGATGTCGACGGGATAGATGAGGGTGGGCGCATAGCGACGGGTTTCCTTGTCGCCGATGCCACCAAAAATGATACGGTCGCGGTATTCGTCGGCGAGGTGGGCGCATTTGTCGTATGCGCCATCGGTGATGAGTTTGGGATATTCGGGATTGCTTTCGGGGTGTTCGCCGATTTGCTTGATGAAGGCTTGTTTGAGTTCCTCAAGGAAAGGCTTTGCCACCTCTTCCGCCACGGCTATCTGGTTGATATTGATGCAGATTTGTCCGGCGTTGCAGAGTTTGAAGAAGGCAATTTTACGAGCGGTATCCTTCAGGTCAGCATCCTTGCGGACGATGCACCAGTTGCCGGTCTCGCCACCGAGTTCCAGGGCCACAGGGGTGAGATTTTTGGCGGCTTCGGCCAACACATGTTTGCCCACCGAGGGCGAGCCTGTGTAGAAAATCTTGTCGAAACGTTGATCCAGACATAAATCTGCCACATCGTGACCACCGTCAATCAAGGTGACGTATTCGGGCGGGAAGACCTCGGCGAAAAACTTTTTGAGAAAGACCGTGCTGGCCGCCGACTTGGAACTGGCCTTGATGACCGCCGTGTTGCCGCCACACATTGCCGCTGCCACCACGCCGATGGTGAGCAGCATCGGGAAATTGAACGGACTGATGACCAATGACACGCCGTAAGGCATCTTATACACCTTAGTAATTAGGCTCGGGAAGCACATAAGCCCGCTGAAATGCCTTTCGGGGCGCGACCAACGCCGCAAACCGCGAATCATCTCGTTGATTTCCACGATGATGGGGCCAACGTCGCAGAGATAAGCCTCCACACGGCTTCGCCCAAGGTCTTGGCCAAGGGCATCTTCCATCTCGGTTTCGTGAGCTATCACGGCGGCTTTCAGTTTCTTGAGTTGCTGGATTCTCCATTTTATGGGTAAGGTCGTGCCGGTGCGGAAAAACTTCCGTTGCGCGGCCACAATTGCGCTGATTTCGTTTTCGGTGTAGGACATGATGAGGGGTTATGGTTTAGGCGTGACAGTTTTTAGGATCTGTTCTATATCGTTATTATTCATTGTGATAGGCGCAGAATAATTGATGGAGTCTTGGACAATCATTCGAGTCAATTCCTCGTAATCCTCGCTTTTTACGGGAGACACGAGCTTGTCCATGCCGCATTGAGCCATCAATTGGGCAACGGCTTGCAGGAATAGTTCGGCGGCCTGCCCGTCGTCAGTGTCGAGATTGGCAATGTGGCAATGTCTTGCCAACATAGCGTATTTTTCTGTGCAGACCTCTTTCTGGAATTCTAATATGGGCATGAGCATCAAGGAGATGGCTTGTCCGTGAGGCAGATGATACCTGGCCCCGATGCTGTGGGCAAAGGCGTGGACATAGCCCGCCAACTGCGTGTTGATGGCGTGGCCGCCAAAATAGGCAGCCCGACACATGTTCAACCTCGCTTCGATATTCTCCGGTTCGCGCATCACGACAGGAAGATTCTCGAAAATGAGCCGCACACCCTCCTTGGAGAGGTACATGTTCGCCTCATCCACTTTGACATCGCTGACGGCACCTTCAATGACATGGCTGAGGGCATCCATGCCGCAGGCGGCAGTCACAGTTTGAGGCGCATGGATGGTTAGTTCGCTGTCGAGCACCACATGGGTCACATCAAGGCCAATCAACACGGTGGAAGTCTTCACTCCTTGGCTGTTATGCACCACGGCACCCACAGTGACTTCGGCTCCAGTGCCAGCCGTGGAAGGCACCGAAATCATGGGCAACGTCTTACCCGGGACAGGCAAGAACTTCATCAGCAAGGACTTGACGCTTCTACGAGGCATCTTTGCTCCAGCAGCAATCATCTTGGTGGTATCCATCACCGAACCGCCTCCGAGGGCAATCACACATTCCGCCTGACATTCGATGGCTTTTTTGCGGCCTGCCTCAATGAGGTCGATAGTAGGTTCGGAATTGATGTCGTTGTAGATGGCATAATGGATTTCGGCCTCCTCCAAGGCTTGGGTGATGGCCCGCTCATAGCCGAGGCTGCTCAAAGTTTGGTCAGTGACCACTAGTACATTTTTGTAGCCACATTTTTGACAAATCTTGCCCATCTTTTTGCGTGCGCCGTGGCCTTCCACCAACTGTGGCTGCGGCAGCGGGACGGTGTGAATCACCTTGCCGGGCAAACGGTGAATCTGTTTTCTGATATGATAGGTTTCCATGATTTGATCTTTAGTGGAGCAAAAATACAATTATTATTCGAATTATTTTCATATCTCAAAAAGATTTCCGACCTTTGCAGCCGCAAAAATCAAAAACGAATTTGTAATTAAAAAATTGTAATTCAAAGTGTTATGAGTAAGTTTAACGACATAATGAGCGAAATCGGCTCAGCTCTGGTGAGCAAAAAGTTCTGGGTTGAATTGCTGATCATGACTTTCGGTATGTTCATGACGGGCGTTTGCGTGTATTATTTCCTCGTCCCGAGCAAACTGATTGTCGGCTCCATTTCGGGTCTCTCCATCGTGCTGACCAACATTTTCAACGGCATGGGCATCAGCATCAGCCTTTCGATGATGATTTCCATCATCAACGCTATCTTGCTGATTCTGGCCTATTTGCTCATCGGCAAGGAGTTCGGACTCAAAACGGTGTATTGCGCCATGATTCTCGGTCCCATGACCAAGGTGTGCGAATGGATTTACCCTTGGGAAAACTTCGCCACCCCGAACAGCTACCTTATTAATATGGGTGTCGACCCAAGTTCGGCCTATTCCGTGATGGGCAACCCGTGGTTCGACCTGCTTTGCTGCGTGATTATCCTCAGCGCGGCCCAAACGCTGATGTTCTCCATCAACGCTTCCACGGGCGGCCTCGACATTTTGGCCAAGATCGTCAACAAATACTTGCACTTCGACATGGGCAAGTCGGTGAGCGTGGCGGGTGCCATCATCTGCCTCACGGCTTTCGCCATCAACCCCTTCCAGATGGTTGTCATCGGCCTCATCGCCACTTGGATTAACGGTCTGGTTGTGAATATGTTCACAGCCAACCTCAACCAACGCAAGCGTGTTTGCATCGTCTCGAAAGACTACGACCGCATTCGCCGCTACATCATCGACGAGCTTCACCGTGGCTGCACGCTTTATGAAGTCATCGGAGGCTACACCAACGAAAAGTCGATTGAATTGGAATCGTTGCTTACCAACGACGAATTCTCAAAACTGATGGAATATCTCGGCAAGAACGAAATCAATGCTTTCACCACGGCAGGCAACGTGAGTGAGGTGTACGGCCTGTGGGCAAAAGACCGCCACAGGGCAAGAAAACACGCTGAAAAGCGTTAAATTGATGTTGTTTTCATGGTGCCGCGACAGGAGCGATTCTGTCGCGGTTTATTTTGTATTAAAAAAAAGACTATTTTTGTGCCAAATTAAACCGCACGAAAATGGAAAAACTTTTAGACAAATTTCTGAGATACGTCTCCGTGGAGACCACCTCCGACGAAAACTCCGAATCGCAACCCAGCACTGCTAAACAGTTGAACCTCTTGAAGATGCTTCGCGATGAATTGCAAGCTATGGGCATTGAAGCCACGCTTGACGAATACGGCTATGTGATGGCCACCATTCCCTCGAATGTGGACAGGGAAATTCCTACCATCGGCTTCATAGCCCATGTCGACACCTCGCCGGATGCTTCGGGAGCGAACATCAAGCTGCAAATCATCCCGAACTACGACGGTGGCGACATCGTCCTGAACAAGGAAAAGAACATCGTCCTGCGCGTTTCGGAATTTCCTGAAATGGCGCAATATAAAGGCCAAACGATGATTACCACCGACGGCTTGACCTTGCTTGGTGCCGACGACAAGGCGGGTGTGGCCGAAATCATGTACACCGCCCAATACATTATGGAGCACCCCGATTTCAAGCATGGCGAAATCAAGATCGGGTTCACGCCCGACGAGGAAATCGGACGCGGTGTGGTGAAGTTCGACGTGAAGAAGTTCGGCGCGAAATACGCCTACACGATGGACGGCGGCGAAATCGGTGAGTTGGAGTACGAAAACTTCAACGCCGCCGCCGCGAAGATTCATGTGCAGGGCAGCAACATCCATCCCGGCTACGGCAAGGACAAGATGGTGAACTCGATGCTTATCGCCATGGAACTCAACGCAATGCTGCCTGTGGAGCAAGTGCCTCGCTACACGCAAGGCTACGAAGGCTTCTTCCACCTGACCGAAATCAACGGCACGGTTGAAGAAACCACGATGAACTACATCATCCGCGACCACGACCGCGCCAAGTTCGAGGAAAAGAAGGCCTTGATTACATCGGTTGCTGAGTTTTTGAACAAGAAATACGGCGACGTGGTGAAGTTGGAACTGAAGCACCAATACTACAACATGCGCCAAGAGGTGGAGCCGCATTTCTTCATTGTCGAGCGTGCCATCAAGGCGATGGAGATGGCCAACATCAAACCGAAAGTGCAGCCCATCCGTGGCGGCACCGACGGTGCCAACCTTTCGTTCATGGGCTTGCCTTGCCCCAACATCTTCGCTGGCGGACACAATTTCCACGGCAAATTGGAATATGTTCCTTTGGAAAGCATGATGAAGGCTTCGGAGGTGATTCTCAACATCATCACTCTGTTCCAAGCTGAAGGCTAAACCATTGTAAACCAAAGAAAAATCGGCTTGTAGGTTTTCCCATAAGCCGATTTTTTGTTTTTGGAAAGCTGCAATTATGCGTTAGTTGCTTCAGCCTTCAGTTCCTCATAAAACTTCACTTGCGCCATTTCCATCCACGGCGTAACCCAAAGCAGGCCAATGCCGAGGGTGAGGATTCCCAAAAG
>CACXQO010000144.1 GCA_902769815.1 uncultured Bacteroidia bacterium
CCCATCAATAGGGATTTCACGGTTTTTGAAATGGCCATTACTTTGCAGTGTCAAACAACTAAAAGTAAGCCTATGAAAACAGCATTAAAGAAAATGAAATCCAACTACAAAAACTGGATGCCTAAAGGCATGATCCTTGGGACTTTGGGCGGCGCATTGGCCTGCTTGTTGTTGTTTTTGGTCTTTGGCGTGAGTGGACTGCTTGCCGCCGGAACGTTGAAGACTGTCCTGAAAATCGTTTTCATTGTGCTCGCCATCGTGCTGGCCTTGGTGACCCTATGGATGTGGCTGTTGCATCGTGCCTTCTCCTACAATGGCAAGCGTCAGATGTCGAAACAAATCATTGACGGCGTTGCCGCGTATGTCAACCTTCCTGAAGGCGGCAAAGGCCTCGATGTGGGCTGCGGTAGTGGTGCGCTGGCCATCGCTTGCGCCAAACGCAACCCCAAGGCCGAGATGTTCGGCATCGACCGCTGGGGCAAAGAATATGCTTCCTATAGCCTTGCCTTATGCGAACAAAACGCACAAGCCGAGGGCGTGAGTAATACCCATTTCGCCCAAGGCAACGCTTTGAAACTCGACTTTGCCGACGAGACTTTCGATGCGGTGACCAGCAACTATGTCTATCACAACATCCCAAGCCGCGACCGACAAGCCATTTTGTTGGAAACCCTGCGTGTGCTGAAGAAAGGCGGCACCTTTGCCATTCATGACATTTTCTCTCGATTCAAATATGGCGACATGCAGGCTTTTGTCAAGAAACTGAAAGACTTGGGCTATGCAGAAGTTGAACTCATTGACACCACCAACGGCATGTTCATGACCTCATGGGAAGCCAAATGGATGGGGTTGAGCGGATCGGCGATTTTGAAAGGAAAGAAATGAAAAGACCGCTGATATATATTGTTCTATCCTTTCTGTTGATCATCATCTTGTTCACACAAAGCCAAGCCCAAAACCTCCAGCGTTTCGATGGTGGTATGATGATACATACGGGTTACCTGCATGGCGACCTGTCCGCCTTAAACCATAAAGCGGAAGGAATGACCTTCGGCCTCGGCGGAGTGCTCCGTTATCATCTTGGCAATCATTTCCGTTTGGGTGGCGAGGGCTATGTGAGTACCTTGAAACAAATGCACAACGGCAGTTATATCCGAACCAGCTGGGGCGGACTGCTGACCGATGCCTATTGGCAATTCGGGCGATGGCAGCCTTTCGCGGGTGTCACTATCGGTGGAGGAAAAGCCTCTTCGCTGCTGATGTTTGAAGGCTCGGCTGACGACTGGGAAGCGGAATCAAATGCCTTTCTGCATAATGAGTCCTTTTTCTTCGTGAATCCCAACATCGGCGTGGAGTTTGCCCTAACTGAAGCCGTCCACCTGACTTTGAAGGTTGACAGGCTTATCCCTGTTTCAAACATCGAAATGCCCAAGGGTGTGAGATGCTATTTGGGCTTTGTTTTTGCGCATTGAGACTTCAAGGGCATGGCCCGTCATCGACAACCTCCCCATGCTGATTGTCGTCATGGCATTGACCATCCCCATTGCCATGCTCGCCATGCGACTGGCCGAGCGTGCAATGAAAAAGTCTGTCGAAGCATTGAATTAATCATTTTCATACCTTTGCGGAATCACAAAAGCCACCTCACCATGGCAAGCAATCCTGACTTCGTTCAATACATCGCCGACCAATGCGCCGGTGCAGGCGAGATTATCGTGAAAAAGATGTTCGGCGACTACGGCATTTCCCGCAAATCATGTTACCGAACCTATGGACATCGGTGCGTGTTCAATTGATTGCTCCGCCTTTTTGAGGCGGTTTTTCATATCACTTATTCCATCAGCACCACCCGCTCCTCCTTCTTGCAGATTAAAAAACAATTCCGAAAGCAAAAACTGCCTTCGGAATTGTCATGTCAAGAAAAAGTCGGGCTTTTATTACTTCACCAAAACCTTTTTCACCTCTGTACCGGCTTTCACGAAATAAAAACCGCTTGAAAGGCCTTGCAAATCGATGGTTTTCTTGTTGTCGACGAACATGGTTCTCACCACGCGGCCCATTTCGTCGGTGATGGTCACGAGGTCGTCGGCTTCGATGGTGAGGGTTTGCGAAGCGGGATTAGGATAAACGGCGATAGTGGCGGTTTCGCTTTCGCCGATGCCCACGTTGCCGCAGTCGTCATAGAGTTGGATGCCTTGCCATTCCTCGGAGGCTTCGAAGGCTTCGATGCAGTTGCAGGGCACCACGATGTGAACATGGTCGTTGATGTCGGCAAAGGCATCGTCCCAAAGGAAGAAAGGCACGTTGCTGTGAATGAAGATGTAGTCGAGCTCTTCACAATTGCTGAATGCATTCGAGTTGATTTGCTGGACACTTGACGGAATGTCGATCACCTCCAACAGCGGACAATCGGCAAACGAATGGAAACCGATGTTCACGATATTGTTGGTCAAGGTGACGCTGGTCAGGTTGGTGCAGCCATAGAATGCTTCGCTGCCGATGTAGCGCACCCTGAGCGACTCGCCGTTGATGACTTCGGTTTCGGGGACGACCACATCGCCCGAATAGGTGTTCGGCTCGTCGTCGTTGACCACAATCAGGTAGGTTTCGCCACAACCTCCGCCCGGAAGCTGTTGTGTGGCTTTGCGGTAATAGATGCCATTGACATGGTAATCGTAGGCAAATGCGCTTTGGCAAATCATCGTGAGTGCCAAGGCCAAAACTGAAAGGATAAATGTACGTTTCATACTTGTAATTGTTTAGATGATGGATTTAACAACATTATTAGGTGCAAAAAACAGGAATTCATAACAAATGGACGAAAAAAAAGTTGTAATACTGAAAAAAAGTGAAGTCGAGTTATTTTTCAAGTCGCATTTGCACCTAAAACCATCAAAAGACGCACCGAAAGAATGGAATCTTCCGAGCCACACGGCACCAACAAAAGCCGCACAGAAAACTTCAACGCCCTTGTACTTCGGCATAAGGCCATGATTTGGCATATCTGCTCGGACTACACCGTCGGGAAAGCGTGGAAGACGGAAGACTGCATACAAGAAGTGCTGATCAGCCTTTGGAGGAGTTTCGGGTCTTTCGAGGGGCGCAGTTCGGAAAAGACTTGGGTGTGGCGCGTGGCCACCAACACCATGTTGATGCTGAAGCGCAAAGAAGACAGAAGGCCGCCAACGGAACCCATAGAGGCGGTCGGCGTGGACGAAAAGGACGATGAAACGGGCAACGAGAAATACAAGCAGTTGCAACAACTCATCAACACTTTGCCCGAAGAAAACGGCACCGTCATTCGCGCCTTCTTGGACGGCTTCTCCTACAAGGAAATCGCCGAAATGACCGGCAGTTCGGTGGGCGCAGTGGCCATGCGCATCGCCCGACTGAAGCGGAAACTAAGACTAATGTACGAAAGAGAAAACAATCTATGACAATGGAAAACAACATAAAAACACCGAACCCAAACACGCAACGCGACGACTTCAAAACCCAATGGCAAAGCCGCCAACAGTGGAAGGACCGAGCCGAAAAAGCGGCACCTGACGACACGACCTTTTTGCACTGGGCCGAAAAAGCGCAACAAGACCCGGCAGGTTTGAGAGCAAATGTCATCCCATTTCACCGCAACAGGCGCTGGATTCCCTATGCTGCCGCCGCCAGCCTCGTCATCGGCGTGGCTGCCATCGGCCTGACCCGCCAAGGCCAACCCGACAGCGGGCTTCCCGTGGCCGAGGAAGTGACCGTGGAAAGCCAAACCGTCCACTTCATCTGCAACAACGGCTGCTCGGCGCAAGACATCATGCTCTTGGCCAACAAAGTGATCAAATAACAAAACACAAAAACGATGAAAAGCCTTGTTCCATATCTCGTTTTGCTCCTTGCAATCATTTTGTCGGCTTGCAAGGAAAAAACGGAAACTTCAGGGAAAACCTGCGAAAAAGCAGCGTTGGAAATATACTGCAAGTATGCCGACAATGCCAACCTCACCGTGGCCTACCTCGGCGACTTGACTGTCAACGGGAAGTGCATCGACGCCTTGATGTTGCAAGCCTCCAACGAAGCGGATTGGAAAACGCTGAAACAGGATTTCGGCTTCATGCCTTACGACACCTCCGACCTCAACTGCCAAAACGAGGAGAATCCTTTCATGGTGGGCGTGGGCATCGAAACCGATTTTTTGGACGGTGCCGTTCTCGACACCTTGACCGACATCAGCCAGATACCCGATGCAGACATTGAGAGATTCACGGTCATCGTTGCCGACAAGATCCGCGAAATCATGAATAGCTTCCAAGCCCCCGACTCGTTGCTGCCCAAGACAGCCGTGGTCGTCGGCCAAGGCGAAATCGAACATGAATCCAACGACAACACTTACGACGACTATATTATGACCGTCGCACACACCGTTGTCGTCGGGCTAATCAGCGAAAAGATTCAGGAAAACATGACTCCAAATCCCAATCTGCAACAGCAAAAGGACCGTAACGAACTCATCATGGACGATGCCAAAACCCAAGGCCACATCGGCTACATCACCGCCGCCGACAACGATGAGCACACCCTTTGGCTCTTCTTCTACGACGACCAAGAGGAATGTAACACCATCATCACCCATATCAGCGAAGACATAATCATTAACAATAATTAACCATTCATTAAAATCTTAACCGTATGAAAAAAAATGTATTTTTCCTTCTGATGTGTGCTTTTGCCATGACCGGCATTGCACAGGCACAAAACCGTGGCGAAATCCAAGTACGATTTCACAAGACCGAATCCCTTCTGAGGGTTCTTGGTTCTCCTACGTCGGCGATTATTCGTCACCACAAATCATCGGCATCGGAATGCCCTTCAATTGGGGTTACATGTTCCCCGCCGAGTTGATGAGTGAGTACAAGGGCTGCTCCTTCACCGAGTTCGGATTCTTGGATGCTGGCGAAGAGCAATTTGCCACCACCTACACCCTCAACATCTACACTGGCGGCGATATTGCCCCCGGCACTTTGATTCACACCCAAACCTTTGAAATCACCGGAACGGTCGGCGATGTGGTCACCTTCAGGCTCGACACGCCTATCGAAATCGACGGCACAGAAAACATTTGGCTGACTTTCTACCATGACGGCTCCATCGAATATCCCGCTCCGGCCGTTGCCGACGTGGGCAACCCCAACAGCCGCTGGTTAGGCATCGACGGCTATGGCTGGATGGATGTGGCTTCGGTGAGCAGCGAGGCTTACAGTTGGTTGGCATGGGTTTATGTCGACGGTTACGACTGGATTGGCGAAAGCAACGAAGCCGTTTCCGTATATCCCAACCCCACCTCGGGCAATGTGAACATCCTTGCCTCGGGCATCAATCACGTCGCAGTGATGAACGCCATCGGCCAAGTGATTTACGAAAGCAACGCCGACGGCAACATGGCCACCCTCGACATGAGCCAATATCAAAATGGCGTTTACATGGTGCGTGTAACCACCGAAAACGGCCAAATCGTGAAACTCGTCACTAAACAATAACACCATGAAAAAGCTCTCCATTCTATTCGCGTTCCTGCTCTTTGGCGCAGGCCTTCGCGCACAACAGACCAACCTCACCCAAGCCGTTGACTTCACCGTGACCGACTGCCACGGGCAGACCTACAACCTCTTCGAAATCCTCGACAGAGGTCAGGCCGTCTTCATCGATTTCTTCTTCTACACTTGCGGCCAATGCCAAGTGATTTCGCCCTACATAACGGGTTCGTACACACAGATGGGCTGCAACATGCACGATGTGTTCTACATCGAGATTTCTTACATCGACAGCGATGCCGCCTGCCAGCAATGGGCCAACGAATATGGCGTTGAGTTCCCCACCGTCGGCAAGGACGGCGGCGGCAACGAGGTCTTCGACCTTTACGGCATCCAAGCCTGCCCCACGCTCGTCCTCATCATGCCCGACCGCAGCATCCCCATCCGAGGACTGCTGGATCTCTATCCTTTCTCGGCCCAAGATGTGGTGAACGCCATGCAGCAAAACGGCTTGCAACCTCACGACTGCACGGGCACGCTGACCGTCAATCCTCAGACCATGCACATCTACAACGACGGCGAGACCTACCAGCCGGGCCAACTGACCATTTCCAACATGACCACTGAAGAAGTGACTGTCAATGCCTTCACCTCCGACCCCATCTTTACGATGCACTGCATGTATGAAGGCCAAGATGTCACCGAAGGCATGACTGTTGCCGCTGGTCAAACCGCCACCGTGGAAGTGTATGTCGACGTGCCTGTAAGACAGTCTTTTGAAGGGAAAATGTACGTCAACACCACGGCGGGCGATTTTGAAGTCGACATCATCTACGAATCCACTGTTGGCCTCAATGAGAACGGCACAACACTGACTTTGTTCCCCAACCCCGCCAACGAAAGCGTGACCCTCCGAGGCGAAAATATTGGCGAAGTAAGCCTTTACAACACATTGGGACAAAAGGTCGAAACCTTCTTCACCGATGAAACACAACTGATTATCCCGACCGCCAAGTACCAAAACGGCATCTATTTCATCAAGTCAAGCAACGGAACGACGCAACGCTTGGTGATTGCGCATGAATAAGACGCAAAAGCCTTTCGGCCAAATTCGCGGAATTATTTCCTCAAAAAAACCAAAAAATGAGGAAATTTTTCCGCGATTTTTATGAAATATGAAAACCCGACATTGCATATCGGGGTGTGGTAGAGTCGTCCCTTGGGGACTTGGGCCTGGCGCATTGTCAGCGTCTGCGTCCCGCAGACGGTGGTGGGTGTCACCTACCAAGGTGTCAATGCTCTAATTCTTTTAGATTGAAATCTTTCTTTTTACTCTTTTTTCTATTGTTTCTCCAAGTTTTTGTATTTTTGCCCTCAAGTATCGCCTAAATAGCGGTGCGTTTTTATTGGAATAAACATAGCGTTAGTGCTAAATTCGGAATGTCCCTGAACCTCGGAAATTCATAAGACATGCCCGAAGCGAATAAGTACAGCGTCTGCGCTTGCGCAGGCTGGACTTATCTTCGTGCATGGGTTATCCGAGGACCTTGGGACATTGATGAGCGCCAATCTGCGCTTTTTCGTGTCCTGAGGTTCTTCGTTTGAACCCATCCCCTCCGAAAGATAGTCCTTGCGCTGCAAAACTATAGCGTATGCTCATTGACAACAAAGTAGATCGTTATCCTGACGACGGACTTGGCATCAAGACCGTATGGGATTTTATCAACCTGTATTCTGGCGAACAATCCGGCCAGACTGGAAAACTCGACATCGTGACGGGCTATTTCACCATTCGCGCTTTAAGCAAGCTCTATCGGGAACTGCCCAAAAATGACGAGTTTCGCATAGTTTCCTCGGAGATGGTGAGAGAAGAGAAACAACTGAACGACATCAAGGACTTGTTGAATGGCGACTTCTCCGTGGAAAGCTCGTTTCAATTGGACGAGTATGCCCAAGAAGCCAAGGCTTTCCTTGAACGTAACACCGTGCAAATCCGCGCCATCGCCAATGCTTTTTGCCATGCCAAGGTGTATATGTTCAAAAATAGCGTTCCCCAAAACAACGGCTACTATCTCACAGGCAGCAGCAACCTTACCGATGCAGGGCTGGGCTTGAAAAAGACCTCGAATGTGGAACTCACCATTGGCGACTCCGTCAACAAGGCCAACTCCGATTATAAAGAGGTGTGCCGTTGGTTTGAGGACATTTGGAAGTCGGCCAAGGAGAAGATTCAAGACCCCAACAATCCACAAGCTGGGCTTATCAGCATAAAGGAATACTTCATCCGCATGATAGAAGAGTATTTCCGCAAATATACTCCAGAAGAAATCTACTATAAGATACTCTACGAACTGTTCAAGGCAGACCTTGAATTTGACAGCATGTCCATTGAACATCAGCAGGATATGGCGCTGCTACAGACCAGCGAGATATGGCGGACGTTGTTCAACTATCAGCAAAAGGGCGTCATTTCGCTCATCAAGATGTTGCGCAAGTACAACGGTGCTATCTTGGCTGATGCCGTAGGCTTGGGAAAGACTTTCTCTGCTTTGGCGGTCATCAAGTTTTTCCAGATTCAAGGCTACACCACCATATTGCTCTGCCCCAAAAAGTTGCAACAAAACTGGACACAATACCTGAAAGGAGCCGGCTCGCGCTTCGACAAAGACCGTTTCGACTATCAGGTGCGGTTCCATACCGACTTGCAAAATGAGCGGCTGCAAAACAGCTATGACACCTATAAGCTCGATTATCTGCAAAGACGGGAGAAGCTGTTGATTGTGATTGACGAGAGCCACAACTTGCGCAACGAGAAATCGGGGCGTTACCAAGACTTGTTGGACAGCCTCATCAAAGTACAATCACAGAAAGAAGGCCATCAGCTAAAGATTCTCATGTTGTCGGCCACACCTATCAACACAGGATTGCGTGATGTGAAAGGACAATTCAACCTGATTGGCAGAGGCAAAGATGATGCCTTTGACAACGATGACTTTGGGGTGGAATCGCTCCGCAACCTCTTTGCCGACTCGCAGCGCAAATACACGGAATGGTGCAAAAACTCCAATCGCACCATTGGCAGTTTCATTGCCATGCTTTCGCCCAAATTCTTCAACCTGACGGACAAGCTGATTGTGGCAAGGACACGCAAATTGATTGAGAAGACCTTGGGCGAGGATATGGGATTCCCTGAAAAGGCCAAGCCTTGCAATATATATAAAGGTGTTGACCATTTCGGCAAATACCAAACTGCTGATGAGATATACAAGGCTTTCGATGAACTGACGCTGACTGCCTACCAACCCAGCCTTTACATTCCTGACAGACCCGTTCAAGCCAGGAAGGGCGCACAAAACGACTGGAATGACAATGTGAATCGTGAGCGGTTCCTGGTCAAGATGATGAGCATCCTGTTCATGAAACGGTTGGAAAGCTCGTGGTATTCATGTATGCTGACCGTGAAGAAGGTGCTTGACGTGCATGAGCAAACACTTCAAAAGGTGCTTGACTTTGAACAACACAAAAAGAACAGTGTCGTTGACGTGGATGTGCCTGACGAGGACGAAAACTTCGACACCGACGATGTGTTCACGCTTCGCAAAGGCACAATCAACTTGAGCGATATGAAGAATCTTGGCGGATTCAAGCGTGGACTTCAACACAATGTGAAATGCCTAAACGAAATCTACTTGAGTTTGCAAGGATTTGAACAGGATTACAGAAATGGCTTTGAACGTGATTTGAAGTTGGACGAACTTGAAAAGCTGCTCAAAGAAAAGGAGCGCAGCAAAAACAGGAAGATTGTCGTCTTTACTGCCTATAGTGATACAGCCAAATTCCTGTATGACGAGCTTCGGCAACGTGGTTTTGGCCGTATTGCCTCGGTTTCGGGCACTGCCATTTACACCTCTGGGCAACAGCACACCAAGGACTTCCAAGAAGTATTGCAGAGTTTTGCCCCTTACAGCAAACTCTACAAGGAAAAAGACTGGAGCCAACTCTATGACGAAGCACATATTGACACAGAAAAGTATTTTGATGCCGAAAAACGTCAATGGCGCGTGCCCTATTCGGTGTGGGAGCAACTTGTCAGAGCAAAAGAGCCAAATGTGGTTCGGTTGCTTGACGACCCCATTGACATACTGATTGCCTCCGACTGTCTGTCGGAAGGCCAAAACTTGCAGGATGCAGATATGCAGGTGAACTATGACATCCATTGGAATCCTGTACGACTGATACAACGATTTGGTCGTATCGACCGTATCGGTTCGCCTAATAGGTTGATTCAATGTGTCAACTTCTGGCCTGCCACCTCGTTTGAGGAGTATCTGCATTTGGAGTCGCGCATTATGAACCGTATGGTGACCATGAATTTGGTAGGCTCAGAGACGCAACAGCTGAACGATGAGTATTTGCAGATGGAGAAAGACAATCCACTTGTGGACAAGAACGCAGACCGCCTGTTAGAGGAGTTGCAAAACAATAGCATCAGCGACATTGAGTCGCCTCAGACACTGTCCCTAAAGGACTTCTCGCTTGAAGTGTATCGTCAAGACCTGCTTGACTACTTCGAGAAGTACAAGCAGCAACTTGAAGGGATGCCCAACGGCATTTTCACCGGATTCCGCAACGAGGACACATTGTTTGAAAGCATCCCGGAGAGCCTCGTGGCCGTCATAGGCTACCCCAAACGAGAGTCGGCAAGTGAGAAATACCGCGAAATCTACCTGATGTGCCAGCCTGCCGACAAGTCGAAAGCACCCACATTCACCGAGATGAACCGTGCCGAAATCCTTGACTTCCTGCGTAAGAACAGGCTGAAGGACCGATACGTGCCCGATTGGATTGAAACGCATCAGAATGAGCGTATCGCCAAACTTCAAGCCATTGTCCAGCAATGGATGGAGGAACAAGTGCCGCAACAAGCCACTAACGAAATCCTTCAGATAGCGAGGTCGCGCAAAGGTTTTACTCCAACGCCAAGTAAAGAAAGCAAGCGACTTGAAGAAAAATTCAGGAAAGATGAATTTGACCTGATTGCATGGGAGTATGTCAGTAAATAAAGCACGAAGCCATGAATACCATATTAAGAAAGTTTGTTGACGAACCGCTGTTTGATGCTTGCGCCGCATTGCTCAATCATCTTCACATTTCATTCAATGAGATAACGCGCACTCCTGTTCCATTCGAAGGCTTATATCCAGGGGCTCTGAGCAAGACTTTGCAAGAAATTATGCGCAAAGTGGAACACACCTATTTCATAGGCACCGTGGATGAGGCTTCGTTGTCGGGACAAGCCAAGGTGAAAAGCGGGGAAGATGTCACACAGGAGGCCGCCCAAGGACGCTATGCAGGGATGATGGTTTTTGCCGCTGAGATTCGTAACGGGCAGAAACTAACACGAACAGAGTTGGCGACATTGACTCGTGGCTTCAACCGAATAGCCGCTGCACAACCCGTTGTGCTTTTCATCAAGCAAAACGACAAATTAGCCTTGGCCACTTGTGAGCGTAGCGAATA
>CACXQO010000145.1 GCA_902769815.1 uncultured Bacteroidia bacterium
CAAGGTTCTTCTGCCTCCATTGGGAAGACCGTCGGTCGTGTTATGTATGATTCAACCATATAAATTCCGATTTATCTGTTTCGCAATTCGGCTGCAAAGTTAATAAAAAGCAATTCAGAAACGGGCGAAATCTACTATCTGCTCCTCTTGAACGAAAATTACTGCGGCAGCATCTGCCCCTTCCTAGTAACGATAGCCTGAAGCAGATAAATGACTGCAATAATTGCACCTATCACATACGGTGACAGATGAGTCGCCGCTGCGATAGGCGAGACAATCAGTGGGGAGAGGAACTGTCCCAAATAAAGAGCCGTTGAAAGCAGCGGCATCACCGTGGTGGCGGCTTCCTTGCCCGCTTTCACGCTTCCAATGGTGTTCAGATAGGGAACACCGATGCCGTTGGCGATGCCGATGAGTGCTGAGCCAAGCAAAAGAAGTGACAATGAAGTCCCTCCGGCAAGGCATAAATATCCCGCCATAAAGCCGATGGGGGCAGCGTATTTCATCTGTGCGGCAAAGCGTTTCATCATTGCACCAAAAATCAAGCCTACCAAGAAAGCCACCACATCCAAGCCCATCATCACCAAGGTGATTCCCGTCACCGAAAGCATCCCTGAGGCCGTCATCGCGAAGTTGGTGGGATAGATGAAGAAAAGGATCATCACGAGGAACATGCCCACAACCGAAGGATGGAATCTCTTTAGTAAGTTTAGAGTTGAGGGTTTAGAGTTTAGAGTAGTTGGGTCTTTTTTCATCAGGTTTTCGTTAGGCAGGAAAAGCATAACGAGCACCACGGCGATGAGACCAAGCAGATACACCAAGAAGGCATAATTCCAACTGACCGCCGCCAGCATTCCCGCGAGGAAAGTGGCCACCACGCCGCCCATCTGGTTCATGGCAGCGGCAAGACCCATCAGTCGTGCTTGCTCCTCGGGAGGGAAATAGTAGGCCAAAAGTCCCGTGGAAAGCGGCATAATCATACCCACACTCACGCCTAACAAGGCCCTGAGTACCAGCAGCACAGCAATGTTGTCGGCGAAAAAGGCCCCGCTTCCCGCCACCACATAAAGCAGCAGGCCGCAAAGGGCAATGGTGCGGGTGCGCATCACGCGACATAGCATCGGGAAACAGAGGTTGGTGAGGATGATGAACAGCGCGGGCATGCTCACCACAAACTGGATGAGTAGCGGATTGGCGTCAGCGAAATGGGCGCTGATGGCGTTCAAGGCAGGTGCGACGGCGGCTCCCGCCATCACGGTCAGCAGCGACATCGAAAGGATGGTCGCAACAAGAATCTTTGGATTGGATGAATCTTTCTTCATACGTAAGAATCTATTCAATTAAACATGTGTCCAACTGGCATAGTTCTTACAGATTCACCCTATGATTCGGCTACCGACACGCTCACCGAATTCGGGTGCAAAAGTACGGAAAATCGAGGAAAGGGTATTCCTCTCTAGACGAAAAAATGTCTTTTAACTGCAATTAGACACCTTATGCAGCGAGGCTTTGGAGCGTCTGATGAACCAGCATTGCAATACCCGATGTTGAAATTGTAATAACATTGTAACATCCTTGTCCTGTGGCTTCAATGAAAAGCTGTATCTTTGTACTCGATTAGTACTTTTTTTGAAGCGCACTAAATCAATGTATTTATGAATATTCTTGTTGTAGATGACGAGTCGGATCTCTGCGAGATTCTGCAATTTAACCTTGAAACCGAGGGATATGAGGTCGTGACAGCCAATTCTGCGGAAGAGGCATTCAAACTTCCTTTGCAGGAATATGCTTTGATTCTCTTGGATGTGATGATGGGCGAAATGTCAGGATTCCAGATGGCGCGAAAGATTAAGGAAAACCCAGCAACGGCGCAGATCCCCATTATCTTCATCACAGCTCTCGACGACGAAGACAACACGGTCAAGGGGCTTAACATCGGTGCCGACGATTATATTACCAAGCCGTTGAGCATGAAAGAGGTGAAGGCAAGAGTAAAAGCGGTGCTGAGGAGGTCTAATTCCCAAACTCATCAAAGGGATACCGCTGACAATAAACTTTGTTACGGAGCCATCATCATTGATTTAAACACCAAAACGGCCACACTCGACAGCGAGGAATTGGCGCTTACCAAATTGGAGTTTGAATTGCTGTCATTCTTTCTCCGTAACCCCGACAAGGTGTTTTCGCGCGAGGAGTTGCTTGAGCAATGTTGGCCGCAAGATGTGTATGTGCTTAACCGCACCGTGGATGTTAATATCACGCGTCTCAGAAAGAAGATTGGCCGCTATGGCAAACAAATAAAAACACGGATTGGCTATGGCTACTGCTTTGAGGAAAAGTAAATCGTTTCAGAAGAACCTGTTCTTCAGCATTGGCGGCATTTTCCTGCTGTTTGCCGTTTGTTTCAGTGTGTACCAATATCAACGCGAAAAAGAATACAAAATAGACATTCTGCACTCACGCTTGCAAATGTACAATTATGAGCTGATGCAGTCTTTGGGTGAGCAAGGCATCCTTTGCGACAGCCTTTTTGAGTCCTACACCCAATCTCTTAGCATTGACAAGATGCGTGTGACCATTATTGACACCAACGGATTGGTGCTTCAAGACAACAATTATCAAGGGATTGACTCACTGCCCAACCATCTGAAACGCAGTGAAGTACAAGAGGCTTTGGCTCACGGCAATGGGTATGACATCAAACGGACTTCTGAATCCACCCACGAAACCTATTTCTATTCTGCCACGCGGTTTGGTGACTTGGTTGTCCGTTCCGCCGTGCCCTATTCCGCAGAACTGACGGAATCGTTGAAAGCAGACAACACATTTATCTATTTCACCATTGCGCTGACCTTATTGTTGGCCATTGCACTCTACTTGAACACGCGCCGAATCAGCCGACACATCGGGCATCTGCGGGAGTTTGCGGTAAAAGCAGAGGAAGGTGAGGAACTTGACCATGAGTTGGAACAGCGTTTGCCGGATGATGAATTGGGCGAGATTTCCCACACTATCATCACTTTATACTGGAAACTGCGCCATAGCGAAGAAGACAAACTTCGCCTTAAACGCCAACTTACCCAAAATGTCGCCCACGAGCTAAAAACCCCTGCCGCCAGCGTACACGGCTATTTGGAGAGCATCCTTGACCATCCCGACATGCCGCAGGAAAAACGTCAGCATTTTTTGGAACGCTGCTATGCCCAAAGCGAGCGCATGAGCAAATTGCTCATGGACATGTCGCAACTGACACGTTTGGATGAAATGCCAACAAGTCTTTCCATAAACAAAGAACACAACAACGTCATTGATGTTGTTCCGATTATTCACAATGTATTGGAAGATACTACCTTGCAATTAAAGAACAAAGGCATTGAACCCATCGTCGAACTTCCTGCGAGCATCATCGTTTCTTCACCTTTTGCCGAACCAGAGAGTTTGATTTACAGCCTATTTCGCAACCTCGTGGACAATGCCCTTGCCTACGCCACCGGAGCCAGCCAAATCCTCATCACTTACAGCGATGGCGAATTTGCTGTTTCCGACAACGGCGTAGGAGTTTCGCCCCAGCACCTGCCATACCTTTTTGAACGTTTCTATCGCGTCGACAAAGGCCGCTCTCGCAAACTTGGAGGCACAGGTCTCGGTCTTGCCATCGTTAAAAACACCGTTGTTGCCCACGGTGGAACTATCACGGCGCTACCCACGCCTGGCGGCGGACTGACTGTTAAGTTTACGCTTGGGGGATAACATTGCAATGCTTTTGTAATACAACCGCAACACGCCTGTAACTTCAAGTGTGTTCCTTTGCCACGTATTCGAAAAACAGACAATGTGAACAAAGATAGTAACAAAAGCAAGTTTGTCGATTGGCTGGTATTTGCAATCCTCCTCGCATTAACCTTTGTGCTTATGTACTTGGAGATTATTGTTGCATCGACGGACAAACTATAAAACACCAAACACATGAACATTCTATTTCTCGGAATAGTGGTATTCCTTATTATCCTTGCTGCTTTCGACCTTGTGGTGGGCGTAAGTAACGACGCTGTGAACTTCCTGAACTCTGCCATCGGCGCCAAAGTGGCGAGACACAAAACGATTGTAACTGTTGCGGCTATTGGCGTATTTGCTGGTGCCGCTATGAGCAACGGCATGATGGACGTAGCTAGGCATGGTATCATGACTCCACAATACTTCTCGTTCTACGATGTGATGTGCGTGTTTCTGGCCGTGATGGTGACGGATGTAGTGCTGCTTGACATATTCAACACGCTTGGCATGCCGACATCAACCACCGTTTCGATGGTGTTTGAATTGTTGGGTGGAGCCTTCGCCATCGCATTATTACAGATTGCCAAAGGCGCAACAGCAATCGACGGCACCTTGCTTTCGTTGGGCGACCTGCTCAACACGGAAAAGGCCATCTCGGTTATCCTTGGCATCTTCCTTTCAGTAGCCATCGCGTTTGTCCTCGGTACATTGGTGCAGTGGGTGGCGCGTCTGGTGTTCACCTTCACATATCGTGTGAACGGAAGGACCACTAACCAGTCGGGCCAAATGGGAGGACTCGTTGCATCATCGTTGAAGATTGGCATATTTGGTGGACTATCGGTGACGGTCATCGTCTGGTTTCTGCTTATCAATGGTTTGAAAAGCAGCAGCCTAATGACCCCAGAGTTGAAAGATATCATCAATCAGAATACCTGGCTGGTTATCGGCGGAGGCATTGTGTTGTTCTCCGTGCAGATGACCATATTGAGCGCAATGAAACTGCCTGTGTTGAAGTTCGTGGTATTGCTGGGCACATTCGCCCTGGCAATGGCATTTGCCGGCAACGACCTCGTGAACTTCGTAGGCGTACCGCTGACAGGGCTTGAGGCCTATCAAGACTATACGGCAAAAGGCAATGGCGACGCAAAGGGCTTTTTGATGCAGTCATTAATGGAGAGCGCTCATACACCTGCCCTTTATCTCATCGCGGCTGGTGTGGTGATGGTGCTCGCATTGGTATTCTCGAAAAAGGCACAAAATGTGGTGAAAACTTCAGTTGACCTCTCCCGTCAAGATGAGGGTGACGAGATGTTCGGTTCGAGTGGTGCCGCTCGTTCTTTGGTACGGACTACTCAAAAGGTGGCAACTGCTGTCGCAGCATTGATACCCAATCGCATAAAGAAATGGATTGACTCGCGCTTTAATGCCGACGAAGCAGTATTACCTAATGGTGCAGCATTTGACCAAATTCGTGCAGCAGTCAATCTTGTTCTCGCAGGACTTCTTGTCGCTCTCGGTACCAGCATGAAACTGCCGCTCTCCACGACATACGTTACCTTTATGGTGGCCATGGGAACCTCGCTTGCAGACCGTGCATGGAGCCGCGAAAGTGCCGTGTTTCGAATTACAGGCGTATTGAGCGTCATCGGCGGATGGTTTCTCACTGCTGGCGCGGCGTTCATCTTGTGTTTCCTCGTCACCATTGTATTGCATTTTGGCTCATTCGTGGCGATGTTTTTAGCCATTGCGCTGGCTGTCGTGTTAATCATCCGAAGCAATCGACGCTTTGAAAAGAACAACAAGAGCAGTGAAACTGACGTGTTGTTTAAGGAAATCCTTCGAACCAACGACAAAACTGAATGTTGGAAAATGCTTTGTAAACATGTGAACTATATCACCATTGACAACCTACAATTTGTGGTAAATCATTATGAGACATTAACTACGGCTTTCTTATTGGAAGACTACCGTATGCTAAAGCATGCCGTCGTTCAGCTTGAGAGTCAACGAAAAGAGATTAAGCGACAAAGGCGGAAACAAATTATTGCTATGCGCCGTATAGACCCTGTGCTCAGCGTGGAAAAAGGCACATGGTACTTCCTCACGATCAATTCCCTCGCGCAAATGGTGTATTGTTTGAAACGCATGGGTGAACCGTGCTTGGAACATGTAGGCAATAATTTTTGTCCAATTCCCATCAAATATGTCAACGAATTTTTCTCCCTACGCGATGAGATTGTACGCATTTTTAATCGAGCTATTCTTTCTAAAACCAGCAGCCAAATTCGCGATGACGCAGCAAAACTCCAAGCCACTCTTTCCGATTACCGTAATGTAATCATTAAGGATATTCAAACAAAGCAACTCAACATAGAGAGCATGACCGTTTTCCTCAACCTTGTCCAGGAGTCACAGGAACTAGTCAGCGCCTTGCGCCATGCGATGAGAGGCAAAAACAAGTTTGAGGAATAGGAAAAAAGCCACGAAAGCCTAACTGGCATAGTTCTTACAGATTCACCCTATGATTCGGCTACCGACACGCTCGCCGAAAAACGGTAACTATAAAACAAACTTTTTTGTAATTTTGCAGTGTCGTTATCTTCTGGTTCTGTTCAATGGACTTCGGCGGAATCGGATGAAACGTCGCAAAAATGTCAAAAAGGAGTCCCGTTTATTTATATGAATTTATATGAAACAGTATCGTAAATTATTAGCGCTTATGCTCTTACTAATAGTAAGTGGCGGCGTAGTTGCACAAGATCTTTTCGACAAGGCAAAGTTGGACAATTACTTTGGTATACTTGAAGAAAACAACAAGTTTATGGGAAGTGTTGCCGTCGCGAAGAACGGGGAGATTATCTACACAAAATCAGTCGGCTTTGCTGATGTCGAAAACAATGTAAAAGCAACAGAAAAATCCAAATATAGAATTGGTTCCGTCTCGAAATCGTTTACAGCGGTTCTAGTTTTAAAGGCAGTTGAAGAAAAGAAAATAGACCTTGACCAAACGATTGACAAATGGTTTCCGACAATCGCAAATTCACAGAAAATAACGGTAAGGCATTTGCTAAGCCATAGGAGCGGAATACACGATTTTACACACAACGATGACTATCTGACCTGGTGCACCCAGCCTAAGACAGAAAAAGAAATGCTTGGGATTATTGAGAACGGCGGCAGCGACTTCGAACCCGACAGCACGGCCGAGTACAGCAATTCGAACTATGTGCTGTTGACATACATGCTTGAAAAGATTTTCTTGAAACCATATTCCGACCTGTTGCAGGAATACATTGTCGAGCCCATTGGTTTGGCTGACACATACGTTTTTGGCAAAACCAATCCTAACGACAACGAATGCCGATCGTATCGCTTCTTGGGTTCTTGGGTGGTTGAAAACGAAACGGACTGCACTGTTCCGATGGGGGCAGGTGCAATAGTGTCAACGCCGACCGACTTGACAAAATTCGCAGACGCTTTGTTTGGTGGAAGGCTTCTGACGAATGAAAGTCTCGAAATCATGAAAACCATCAAGGACGAATATGGTCTCGGGCTGTTCGAGATTCCTTTTGGCGATAGCATTGGTTTAGGACACACGGGTGCAATAGATGGTTTTGTTTCTGTTTATTCGCATTATGCAGATGGAAATGTTTCGTATGCCTTGACTTCTAACGGGCTTAATTTTAAACTCGGAGATATTAAAAAGGCGGTTTTAAGCGCAGTTTACGGCAAACCTTACGAGTTACCGGAATTCTATAATGTCGCTTCGGAGGACTTGGACGTTTATTTAGGCGAGTATGTTTCCGCGGAACTCGGTTTGGATATTATTGTAACAAAAGAAGGAAACACATTGATTGCGCAGATTGGCGATGATGTTTTTGCGTTTGAAGCAGTTGACAAGGACAAATTTAAGTATGACCCGATAGAGGCAACATTTGAATTTGATCCGGAAAAGAACACAATGACTTTATTTCAATATGGAGTAGAA
>CACXQO010000146.1 GCA_902769815.1 uncultured Bacteroidia bacterium
AACGACCAGCCCATAGGCCAAATGGAGAAGCAAGCCGCGCATGTCACGCCGCATCTTCACAGAGCATTCTCTGTTTTTATATTTAATTCAAAGGGCGAACTGCTCTTGCAGCAACGCGCCCTCTCGAAGTACCACTCCCCCGGCCTCTGGACCAACACCTGCTGCAGCCATCCCCGCGCAGGCGAAACCACAGCCCAAGCCGCCCAACGCCGCCTGATGGAAGAGATGGGTATGACTTGCGAGATGCGCGAGGTCTACACCTTTATATATAAGGCCCCCGTCGGGCAAGGCCTCACCGAGCACGAGCTTGACCACGTCTTCATCGGCCAAAGCGACGACGCGCCCAACATCAACCGCGACGAAGTGGAATCATGGAAATATATGAGCCTCAACGACTTGAAAGAAGACATCAAAAACCACCCCGAACAATACACGGAGTGGTTCAAGATCACTTTTGAAGAGATGACTCGTCATGCCGAGGTGTTGCTGTTTTGGGGCAAAGAGCATTAACTTGCCCCATATTCGTACTTCAAGTATTGGTTGTATTCAAACACGCCCTTTTCCTCGTTCCATTCCAATTTGTGGATGTCCCAATTCCTGTCCTTTGCCGGCTTTTCAAGTTTTTGTGCAACGATGACTTTCTCCCCGTCTGTCCGCACGTTGATCATGCCATAGACCGTCACCACTCTTTCACGACTCTTTTGGGTATTTAACTTTTTGATTTCCACAAACTCTTTGCCCGACCGTGCCAGTTCCGTCGAGAAAATCAGCGAGCGCTCACCACGGCTGTGTTTGCCAATGGTTCCCAAAGTGTCGGGGCGAGGATGGGTGTGCGGCTCGTTGTCGCCACTTGAAATGACCGTCGCAATTGGATTGAGCACTTTCAGGAATTCGCTCGTAAAGTCGGCACTGCCGTGGTGACACGACTTGGCGATGTCAACCTCCATGACTTCCCTCGTTTTGCTGATGGCCATCTCCTTTTGGGCTTCCAGTTCTTTTCTTTTATCGCTGCTGATGGTATCATCCTTCAGTTGGGCCTTGATGTTGGCCACGTCAATACCGGAAAAATGCTTGATGAGATAGTATTCCGAGTCCGTGTTCAGGTCGCCTCCGAGCAGCAGCCTCAGATGTCCATAGGTGAGTTTGATGATGACGGAATGTCCGTTTTTGGTTTTGCCTTTGTCGCCGTCAAAAACAGGCAAAGCGGCTTTCCCGTCTATATCCTGAGCCACTGGACCCATGATTTCCATCTTCATGCCGCAATTGTCATAAATGGGAGCCGAACCAAGACGCAACGATTGCTTGGGAGCCGATGATTTTTCTAACGTGTTGATATACAGTCCGCGTTTTTTTACGCTTTGGATTCGCTTCTCGTAATCGGCATTGGTGTCGCACAAATCTGTGACATACTTGCAGCCATCGTGTTCTATGATTGTCCCCAACATTCCGGGCCCCGATCCGCTTTCCTCAACCATTCCGTTGTGGTATATTTTCTTGATGATGAACTTGGCATTATCCCTGTCTTTGAACAATTGGCCAAAACCTTGGTAATGGTCTGCGTCTGAGTGAGAAATCACAACCGTAAAAGGCGGCGACTTAGGTTTGTCTTTGTTCAGGTTGAATCGCCATTTGAGGAAACGGTACATGTTGTCGGAGTCGCCCGCATCTATCAGGAAATGCTTGTCGTCGGGGGTCACGATGTGGCAGCCGTCGCCTTGGCCAACATCGATGAAATTCACTTCAAGGATTCTGTTGGGTTGCATTTCCGATTCCAGAATGTAGCCAACCGCGCCGCGACAATAGACCTTGATGTATTCCACCTCCTTCTTTTTTTCGACAACCACTAACCTTTCGTAATCGGTTCCGCTTTCGTTCAAGAAGGGCTGGATATAGTCGCCAAACAGCAACTCTTTTTTAGTGGAAATCACCGTTTTACCTGTTTTTTTGTCAACCTCGATGTTTTTCAACTTTACCGAGGGATAAGTGGCAAAAGCCGTTTTCAGCAATGTAGACATAGTGTTAGAGATTAGATTATGATGATTTATTGGATTCAGCCAACAAAATTATAACTTTTCGGGTGTTTTCGCAAAGAAAAAAATAGTAAGTATATTTACTATAAGTATTTTTACTACTTTTGCAGCGATTTTTAGAATTGAAAACGAATTAAATCTTACTAAAATGAAACGCATTTTTCGTACAATCGTTGGAATGATGTTGCTATCCATTCCGTTGTGTGTCAGCGCACAAGACAATTTGCAACAACAAGTGGACAACCTTCAAGGCAAGGTTGACCGTATGCCCAAATTCTCCGGTTTCGTGCAAGGCATGTACCAAGCCAACCTGAACTATGAGGGAGAACTAATTGACAACACCCTCAGAATGCGCCGCGTGCGTATGTCTATCGACGGCACTCTCGTCAAGGGTCTGACCTACAAGATCCAAGGCGACTTCACCCGCAGCCCCATGCTCGTTGACGCTTACCTAAAATACAAGCCCTGCAACGAGTTCGCTATCCAAGTCGGCCAGTTCAAGATTCCGTTCTCCATCGAAAGCCCCATCAACCCTCTCAACCTCGAAATCTTCGACTATGGCGAGAGCGTCAAAGGACTCACAGGCTACAGCGATGTCTGCGGCGTGGGTTCATTGGGCCGCGACCTCGGTATCATGGCCACGGGTAGCCTCTTCCCTGTCGAAACGCAAAACGGAGACAAATTCGGCATCGTCGACTACAGCATCGGCGTGTTCAATGGCAACGGCGCCAACCAACTCGACAACAACAACCGCAAGGACATTGTGGGCCGCCTCGAAGTGCATCCCGGCTTGAAAGCCCTGACTCTGAGCGGATCGTATTATTATGGCAAGTATTATAAAGACGAAGATTTCAACGGCATTCGCAACCGCTGGGCAGCAGGTTTGCAGTACAACGATGGTAAGCTTGTGATCCGTGGCGAATACCTAAACGGCACGACGGGCTATCAGGGTTTTGAAGGCGAAGAAGCACCCAAACAATTCAATAGCAAAGGCTACTACGCCGAGGCCGGCTACAATTTCCAATTTGGCAAGGAAGGCAAGGAACAAAAGCTGATGCCCGTGCTAAGGTATGAGCATTTCGAGCAACAAACAGGCGTTTTGGGAGTCCATACTGCTGATCATGTTGTTTATATCCTTCCTAATTTTTCTGCTCCAATGAGTTATTACACCGTCGGCATCAACTACTGGCCCATCAAAAGCGTGAATTTCAAGCTTGACTATTCTATAGTTGATGGCTACAAAAATGTTGACGGTTTATACAACAAGAACTATTCCCACCGCGTGGTGGCCATCTTGAGTTATAAATTTTAAATCTTGAATCTTAAATTTTGAATCGTTATGGCAAACAATAACGCATCCAACCTTTGGAAAAAAGAAGACTGGCTTGCCGTGTGGATCGGCTTCATCGTCATCGCGGTGGCCTGCATCGCTGTTCTGACTGGTTCATTTGATTTCTCCGCCGCCAAGTTCGGCACCTGGCACTGGTGGGAAAACGTGGAAACGAAGAAATCATTGGCCGCACAATTCAATGGCGAGTTTTGGGTCAAACTGCTCCGCACCTTCTTGGTGACGGGCATCCTGTTCGGCATCGGCATCAAACTGCAAGGCGAGAAAATCGGCAAGTTCATCCCTGCCTTCGTCGTGCTGTTCCTCATTTGTGTCGTAGTCAGAATGATTAGTGCTGAATACACCCTCAAGATGTACCTTGAATGGGCTTTCTGGGCCTTGCTCATCGGCCTGTTGATTTCCAACACCGTCGGCACACCCGAATGGCTGAAACCCGCCATCCGCACGGAGTTCTACATCAAGACGGGCCTGGTCATCATGGGCTTCTCGGTGCTGTTCAGCAACATCGCCAAGTTCGGCCTCTACGGCCTCGGCATCGCATGGATCGTCACGCCTATCGTCATCATCTTTATGTGGTGGCTCGGCACCAAAGTCCTGAAAATCGACAACAAGCCTTTGGTCATCACCTTGGCTTCGGCCACTTCGGTGTGCGGCACCAGCGCGGCCATCGCCACGGGTGCTGCCTCCAAAGCCAAGAAAGAAGACCTCTCGTTGGCCATCTCCATCTCCATCATTTTCACCATCCTGATGATGGTTTTCGAACCTATGATTATCCGCGCCTGCGGCATGAACCAGATGATGGGCGGCGCCCTCATCGGAGGCACCGTCGACTCGACGGGTGCAGTGGTGCTGGCTGGTAGTGCCCTCGGCGAAGAAGCCGAGCAAGTCGCTTCCATGGTCAAGATGATCCAGAACATCCTCATCGGTTTCATCGCGTTCTTCGTGGCCATCTTCTTCGCCACAAAGGTTGACAAGGACCCGAACCAGAAAGTCGGTGCCAGCGAAATCTGGACCCGTTTCCCGAAGTTCATCATCGGTTTCTTTGTGGCTTCACTAGTTGCTTCTTTCATCATCCTGCCTTTGACCAGCGGCGATGTCGTGAACAAAATCAACAAGGATGTCCTCGACCAATACAAGAACTGGGCTTTCGTGCTGGCCTTCACCAGCATCGGATTGGACACCAACTTCAAGACCCTCTTCAAGCAGATGCAAGGTGGCAAGGTGCTCTGGCTCTACATCATCGGCCAGTTGTTCAACATCGCCCTCACGCTGTTTGCCGTGTGGTTCCTCCTCTCTGGAGCCATCTTTGAAGTCCCGAATCTGGATATGTTCAAATAATGGACAAAAACCACAAAATATTCAAAGTGATTACCATCGTCGTGGTGGTAATCACTTTGTTTTTGGCAGGCTGGATTATGGCCAACAAACTCGGCCTTGTCGAAGGCTACGACTTTGGCGCGGGAGCCTATTACTATGCCGACATCCCCACTGAGCAATACTCGGAAATCGTCAACGAGGACGCTTACCAGACCTCCGTCCCAAAATGGGTTTTCTACGTCCTTTTTTTCGCTTGGGGCTGGCTGATGTGGCGGCTTTGGATTTGGGTGGAAAGTCAGGGGAAAAATCAGTGACTTGAGATGATTTCGTTGTACAACACCGTACCTTTTGTCGTCAGCAGATACTTTTGCCGTGGATGATTAGGTTTGTCGGGATAGAGCCTGCGGACAAACTTTTCCTTTAATGCAGGCTCAAGATATACCTCCATAAAACTCTCCCTATTCTTCAAGCCAAGATGCTCAAGCATCTCTTTTATGGAAAATTCCTTCAACCCGACAACCATCAATAAACTAATGATTTTCTGATTCTTAGGAAGCAACTTGTCGGGTAACTTGTCGGGTAACTTGTCGGGTAACTTGTCGGGTAACTTGTCGGGTAACTTGTCGGGTAGGTTGTCGGGTGTTTGTTCTGCTTCCGGCATCTTCCATTCCTCGGGCGGGTCAATCATCATATAGCGGTTTTTCAGCGCATTTTCCTCTCCGAGAAGCAAATTGCGGAAGAAGCGCACCAAAAAAACAGGCTCGTAATCGATGCCTTTGGCCACATTGCGATAGTTGGCACGGACGAGCGCGTTGCGAAAATACCACGAATGTTGTTCAAACAAGTCGTTGTTCACATCGAAGCCCAACGAGCGCAGATATTTGATGGTGAAAATGGCCGTGGTGCGGGTGTTGCCCTCGCCGAAAGGATGAATCTGCCAAATGCCTGAAACAAACTTGGCGAAATGCTCAACCAACTGATTCTTTTCCAACGACTTATAATCGAATTGCCATTCTTGGTCCAAATCGTATTGGAGGGTCATCTGCAAATCCTCCCAATGGGCATAAAACACCGTGTCGCCGCGCAGCACCCACTCCTTTTTCGTGATGTCGTAGTCCCTGAAGCGGCCCGCATGTTTGAAAACGCCGTTGAATATGGCCCTGTGGATGGCCGCAAAACCTGCAACGCTATAGGTGAACGAGTCGGTTTGCAGCAGTTTTGATATGTTCGTTGAAACCTTGTCGGCCTCTTCCACGTTGGCATCGCCCTCTTCGTGCGTGGTTTTCTTGATATAGTATTGGTTGACCAATTCCTTGGCCTCGTCGATGGTGATGTCGCCTTCGATGTTGCGGCGGGCGGTCTCCTGAAGGTAGGCCGAAGTCTTCAGCCCATCCACGGCCTGCAAGCCAATGGCCACGCGCCAAGCATCGGCACGCGCCTTCTTCTGCGGCTCGCCCTGACGGATGTATTCGTCGAAATTGATGTATTGTTCCTCGGTCATACCCTTGCTATTGAATTGCAAAGATAAACAATTTGGGTGA
>CACXQO010000147.1 GCA_902769815.1 uncultured Bacteroidia bacterium
GCACCGCTGCCACGGTTGTTGATGGAAACGCTGATAATGCCGTGTTGCGCAAGCAGTTGCATCCACCAATAATCGCTGTTGGCCCATGAATTGTTCACGGTTTGGTGGCCAGGACCGCCATAAACGTAAATCAGCACGGGATATTTTTTCGAGGGGTCGAAGTCGGGAGGAAGGATTTGCCAAGCGTCCACATCCACTTGGGTGCCGTCAGGCAAAGTGAAGGCTGGGTCGCTGATTTTCAGGAGTTTCTTCTCGCCGAGGTTGAAGGTCTTCAGTTTTTCGGCAAACTCATGGTTGTCCTCCAACACGCGCACCAATTTGCCCTTGTTGGTGTAAAGTTCAAACTGGCGCGGCTGGCTGATGGTACTGTTTATATTAATAAGGTAGCTGAAATCGTTGCTGAAACGCGCATCGTTGGTGCCTGGGCGACCAATCACCTCGCGCATCTTGCCCTTCAGGTTGACGGCGTAGATTTGGCGGTCGACGGGCGTGTTTTTCGCGGCTTGGAAATAGACCTCCTTGCCGTCGAAACCGTAAACTTCCGTCACATCCCACTGTCCTTCAGTAAGTTGCTTCACCAAAGTACCATCCAAATTGTAAAGGTAAATGTGGTTGTAGCCGCTCTTTTCGGAAGTCATCAAGAAACGCTTGCCGTCCTCAAGGAAATGCCAATTGTCGGTGATGTCGATGTAATATTCGTTGGTCTCGTCGTAAAACACACGGCTCTTGCCCGTAGTGGCATCGGCGGCCAAAATCTCAAGATGGTTCTGATGGCGATTCAGGCGTTGAATGGCTAACACATTGGCATCCTTCGTCCACGCGATTCGAGGCAGGTAGATGTCGGTTTCCTTGCCCGTGTCCATCTTTACCGTCTTGCCGCTTTCGAGGTCGTAAACGTAAATCTCGACGATGGAATTGTCCTCGCCCGCCTTGGGATACTTGAAACTGTACCAATCGGGATAAAGACCCTCAAACTCTTCCATCTGGAACTCGCGCACCTTGCTCTCGTCGAACTTCATGTAGGCGATTTTCTTGCTGTCGGGTGACCAATAGAAGCCCTGCGAGAAACTGAATTCCTCCTCATACACCCAGTCAGGCGCACCATTAATAATATGGTTATAGAGGCCGTCGTTGGTGAATTGGTTTTCTTTTCCTGTCACCAAGTCCTTGATGAACAGGTTGTTGTCGCGCATAAAAGCGACTTTGGTTGCATCAGGCGAGAAGGTGGCCAAACGCTGCTTGCCGTTCTCCGAAAGGGGCTGCAAGGTCTTGGTTTTGAAGTCATAAACATAATACATGGCGTGGAACGAGTGGCGGTAGATGCTCTCCATCTCCGTGGCGCACAACATCTTGTCCTCGTTTGCGCTCAATGTGTAATCCTGAAGCCCGATGGGCAGCGAATCAGGATGCAAGGTCAGGTCGGCTATGCCGAACAGCGTATTTTCCAACTTTCCCGTCTTGTAGTTGTAGATGTTGAGTTGGCCTTTCTCGAAGTTGGCGTAAGTCTTGCCGTCCTTCATCGAATTCATGCCGCGCACGCTCTTCGCATAGAATGTCGGGCGCATGTAAAGGTCTTCCAAATCGAAATTTTTCTTCTCTTGGGCCGAAGCCGAAAGCGTTCCAAAAACAAGGAACAAACTGACTAATAGGTATTTAAACTTCATAACGAATAGATTTGATTGCACAAAGGTAGGATTTTTTCAAAAAAATAGCGAAAAAAAGTTGGAGGAATGAAAAAAAGCCGTATTTTTGCACCCGCAATGGGACGGTAGCTCAGTTGGTTTAGAGCGCATGCTTGACAGGCATGAGGTCACAAGTTCGATCCTTGTTCGCCCCACACGAAACGCCGACGGCGTTTTTTCTTTGAAAGGAGGGACGTTAGCCCAGTTGGTTTAGAGCGCTGCCTTCACACGGCAGAGGTCACTGGTTCGAGTCCAGTACGTCCCACAGAAACCTGCTGAGTTTCAGCGGGTTTTTGTTTTTTATACCATTCAAAGAAACTTTTCCCTATTTTTACCACCGCAAAACGCAACACATATCCTTACATACATCTACGGTAAATACTCAGAAAATCATGAAAGAAGAAAAAGACAGAAAACTAAGTGCGAAAGAGCAGAAACGTCTGGGCGTTTTTGAAGAGACCTGCGAGAGGCTTTCCCGAGAGGGTTATAAAAAGACAGATCTGACCATCGGCATAGTCAAAGCCAATCTATTTGTATTCTTGCTTGCTATTCCGATCGTGGCAATTGGTGTACTTCTTTTCGCTTGGAGGAATCCTATATCACTTCTAACGCCCACCCCTCATGGAAGTCTTCTGTTTATCGTATTGTTTTTCGTGCTCATTGTGGCGCATGAACTCATTCACGGGCTGACCTGGAGCATCTACGCCGAGCATCATTTCAAGGATATTGAGTTTGGATTCATGAAAGAATATCTTACGCCATACTGTACATGTACGACGCCCATCCTGAAAAACCACTACATATTAGGTGCATTGATGCCCTGTATTGTTCTCGGAATATTTCCCACGGCAATCGGGATCCTATTGGGTTCGCACCTCTTGTTTTGGATAGGAATTGTGATGATATTGTCGGCGGGAGGAGATATTATGATTGTCTGGAAAGTACTCACTTTCAAGAAACAAGACTTATCCAAAGAAATCCTTATCTACGACCACCCCACTCAGGCTGGTTCGGTGATTTTTGAGAAATAAAAGCATCACCACATGGAAACAAGAAAACACATAGCATCCGAAAAACTACAAAGCGGTACACATAACTGCGCCCAAGCCATCGTCAGCACATACGCCGACATTATCGGCCTTGACGAAACAACAGCAAAGAATATTGCCAATGCTTTCGGTGGAGGGATGGGCAACATGGAAGGAACCTGCGGCGCATTAGTTGGGGCGGGCATCGTATTGGGATTGGCCACCACGGACAGGGCAAAGTCGAGGGCTGGAATGAGGCAAGTCATGATGCGGTTCCAAGAGAGGAACGGCGCAACCCAATGCAAGTTGCTGAAAGGTGTTGGTACAAACATCGTGTTGCGCGAGTGTTCCGGCTGTGTAGCCGATGCGGCGGAATTACTGGAAGAGCAATTGGACAAATAAAGTTGCTATTCGTCAAAATAATCATTTTTTCCTCGTTACTTTTGCTTCAGGCAATTCATCATACATAGCCAAAACCAATTCTTTAAGGAAATCGCGATTATCCATATTGTCGACAAGAAGCATCGCCTTGGCACCTTCGTAGGGCAAAGACAACGGAGCATCCGGCATTTTCTCTTGTGCCGATGGGGTGGGTTTGACCAAAAAACGGTTGTCGTAAATACCGCCAATGACTTTTTCACGGTAATAAAGTATGTATTCTCCCATCATCTTTCGAGCGGTGATTTCGTCCAAACCTGAAAGTTGTTCAAGAATGAAATCGGCATAGTCTTTTGTTGAAGCCATTTGTTTGTATTTTTATTGGGTAATGTCAACACTTATCAAAATTAATCCGTTTTCGCTGCAAAAGTACGAAAAAACACGCCCCTTGAAAGGCGAGCAAAACAAATTGCCCGCTTTTTAATTGCACATGTCAAATAAATCACTATCTTTGCCGTTCCAAATAAAAAGAGCAAAATTTATTCAATAGATATGATGCAACACAATATCGTACCCCAAGATTTGGCAAAGAAAGTCTTTGCTGAAAGTGGTCTGCCGAGCATCGGAAAAGCCGGCATCCGTGAAATCAACAAATTGGCCTTTGACCTCGAAGCCGCTTCTGGCAAGAAGTTCATCCACATGGAGTTAGGCAATCCCGGACTGCCCGCCGCTCGCGTCGGCGTGGAAGCCCAAATCAAGGCTTTGCAAGACGGCGTGGCCGCCAACTATCCGCCCATCGACGGTGCTCCCGTGCTGAAAAAAGAAGCCTCGCGCTTCATCAAGAACTTCCTCGACTTGGACGTTGATGCCGCCAACTGCATCCCGACTGTCGGATCCATGCAAGGCGCTTTCGCCTCGTTTATGATTGCTGGTCACGCCAACGCGAAGAAAAACACCATGCTCTTCATCGACCCGGGCTTCCCCGTCCACAAGTTCCAGAACAAGGTATTGGGCATCCCGATGGAGCATTTCGACATCTACGAATACCGTGGCGAGAAACTGCGTGCCAAACTCGAAGAGATGCTGAGCAAGGGCAACATTCATAGTATGCTCTACTCCAATCCCAACAACCCGACTTGGGTGTGCCTGACCGACGAGGAACTGCGCATCATCGGCGAATTGGCCAACAAGTATGATGTTATCGTCATGGAAGACCTTGCCTACTTTGGCATGGACTTCCGCAAAGACTACAGCCATCCGGGCGTGGCACCGTTCCAACCCACCGTGGGCAAATACACTGACCAATATATCTTGATGATTTCCAGTTCAAAAGCCTTCAGTTATGCCGGTGAACGTTGCGCTCTGTTAGGCATCAGCAACAAGTTGGCCCAACGCCACTATGCCGACTTGAAAGCCTTCTGCGGACAGGAAGTATTCCTGCGCGCCATCCTTTTCGGTGCCTTGCACCCACTGAGTTCGGGCACCTCACACTCTGCCCAACACGCCTTGGCCGCCGTGCTGAAAGCCGTCAACGATGGCACCTATAACTATCGCGAGGACGTGCTGGAATATGGCCGCAAGGCCGAACTGATGAAGAAAGCCTTCATCGACAACGGCTTCTACATCACCTACGACGAGGACTGCGGTGAGCCTATCGCCGACGGTTTCTATTTCACCTACTGCTATCCGGGCTTCACCGGTGCCGACCTCGTTGAGGAAATGATGTATTACGGCATCTCTGGCATCGCATTGGACACCTGCGGCAGCACCAAGCAAGGCGTGCGCGCCTGCACCTCTTTAATACAAAGAGAGCAGATTCCGGTTTTGGCGGAGCGGTTGAAGGCGTTTGCCGAAGACCATCCAGTGAAGTGAGAAGTTAGGAGTGTGGAGTTATGAGTTAGGGACGTGACTTGGTTTGCGTCCCTATTTTTTTGCCAAAAGCAACTATAATAGAAAAAATGTGTAATTTTGCCTCGTAAAGTCCATCAAGACCGTGTTAAAACCGTACAAAATAGAGCAATACCAAGCAGAGTTCAGCCCAAAATGGGCTTGCGAAATGCCGGAAGGTTGTCCGCCAGAAGACATAATGGTGCCTTACGAACATCCATTTTTTCGCTTATCAAAAAAAGCAACTTCTTATGACGCTGACGACTTTGCCACCTATGCCGAGAAAGACCCGAATCGGAATTGGGGTGAACAACTGCCTTTGGCGGTAGGCCTATCGCTCATCGATAACGAAAACAAGGCACGTAAGAACTTGAAACTGCCTCTGTTCAAACATTTCAAAGGCATTATCGCCTTATCTTTAAATCCAAAAGAAGGCGTTGTGAAACAGACTGGCATACACACTTCACACTACACTTGGTGGAGAACCAAGGCTTTTGATTTGTCCGACCTCAAAATGCTGGAATTATGAGACAACTCGCTTTGAACCAAATACTTGAATATTATGATGTGCCGCAAATTCTTGTGGCCACTGATGCAACGGGGACGCGATACCTCTGCACTTTGTATAGCCAATCGGAAACCGAAGGCTATAAATATATAGGAGTACAAATTTCTGAGCCGCGTTTGATGGCTTTCATCGGTGGCCAATTGGACTTGCGCGATGCCTACCTGCATCCCGAAGTTGAAAACGCTGTCTATGCAGTTACAGCACAAAAGGAAGTCCTAACTGCCATCACCCCACTTTCTCAACAAGACATCACTGAAGACATGCTGCCCGAAGCAGGCTATTTCTTCGAAACATCTGACCTTTCGGACGAGGCTGAACCTATTTCCGACACCTACCAGTTGGAAGTTCCGGTTCACGACCGCATGACTTTCTCAACCCTCGTCAGCAGAATGGGATGGCGGGCTTTGTCGTTGCACAAGAAGGTTGGGAAAGTTGCAGTACTTTAATGATACTAAGGTTTGAGAACAACAGTTTGATTCCTCACCGTTTTAATTTAAAATCAATCTAAATTAACCAAATTCGACGAAATAAAACAAAAAGTCGCTCACCGTTTCCCCAAAATTCCCTAATTTCGTGGCTCATTATAAAACGAAACAACAAATTCTAAAAATCAAATCAATATGGCAAAATTCAGAGGAGCCATCGTGGTTGAC
>CACXQO010000148.1 GCA_902769815.1 uncultured Bacteroidia bacterium
CCCTTCCACCTTAGTCATACCGTAATAGAAATTCGGGTCGGGGATGTCGTACCAGTTGTCCAAAGTGCCACCGTAGCCGAAGTTGATATGGAACTTGCCGTCCGTTTCGCGATAGCCGTCGACCACAACGTTGTGCCCGACCGTTCCGGCAGGATTCTCAACGGCCAAATGTGCGGGATAACCGGCTTTCAGATTGGAAATCAAGGTGGCATACATCACCGAATCAGGCTCGCGAATCAGCACACAGTCCGCAAAGCCAAAGCGTTGGTAGGCCACAAACGCTTGGTCCACATAGAAGGTGCCGGAGCTTTGCGAAGTATAGACCTGCTTGAGTGCCGTGCCGCAAGCAAAGACCAAGGCGGCGGCCAACTCGTCAGATAGTTCCTCGCCACGCTGGAAAGCGGCATCGATGGAATCCAGCATTTCATTCAACATCGGGAAAGACGGGAATTTCAAGGTCGCCCAATCGTCATCAATGACATAATTGCGACCCGCATAGTAATGGACATAGTCGTCATCGTCGGTAAAGCGGGTGTCTTGTGTCGTCCGCAGATAGTTGATAATCTGCCCCATAGCAACGGCAGGACATCCCGCAACACTGTAGGCATTGCCATTCACCGGGTCTCTTGGGCAAAGTTGGTTGTAAGGATAATCCTGCGTCCAATGCGTGTTGAGCAAACCTTCAGCACGAAGCATCGGAGTGGCTGCAATAGGAGCTTCCACGGTCTTAAGGAGAGGAGCTTGCGCCCAACCGTTCAAAGCGCAAAAAGCAATTAATAACAAGGAAAGGACTTTCGACATATCATTCAAATTTGATTAACGCTGCAAAACTATGGTTTTTTCATTTGCAAAGGCAATCCGAACGCATATTGTCCACATTTTTGTCCATATTGGTTTTCGTTTCGGAACAAATAATACGCTAATTTTGCAACCGAATTAATATGGAAGAGCAATGAACATCAGATTAGAACAACCGCAAGACTGGCGTGAAGTGGAGAACCTGACACGCGAAGCATTTTGGAACGTCTATCGTCCCGGATGCTTGGAGCATTATGTGCTCAACCAATACAGGAAGAGCCCCGATTTCATCCCCGAGCTCGACTTCGTGATGGAGGAAGAAGGCAAAATCATAGGCCACATCATGTTTTCGAAGGCCGAATTGACGCTTGACGACGGTAGCCGAAAACCCTCGTGGACCTTTGGCCCCATCAGCATCCATCCCGACTACAAGCGCAAGGGCTACGGATTGAAGCTGTTGAATTATGCATTGGACAAAGCGCGTGAATTGGGCATAGGCTTCCTTTGCATGGAAGGCAACATCGACTTCTACAAGCACGCAGGCTTCGGCCTCGCCAGCAAATTCAAGATCCATTATCACGACGAGCCACGCGATGCCGAAGTGCCTTATTTCCTTGCCCAAGAGCTCATCACAGGCTGGCTTCGGAAGGAAGGAATCACTGAAGCCACCTATTGCCCGCCTAAAGGCTATTTCGTGGCGGACGAACATCCGGAAGCATTTGAGGCATACGATGCCACCTTCCCGAAAAAAGAGAAACTCCGCCTGCCCGGACAGTTAGGATATGAGGGATAGCTGACATTCATCTTGTTCGCCGCCGACAGGAAAAACATTCCGGCACTTATTTTTGCCACATTGTTTGCTGTGTGCCATTGGGTTTTTGCCATTGTGAATCATATACTTTAAAAAGATAAAACCATGGAAAAGAAAGACGACAAAAATGTCGATGTGCAAATCACCGAACTCTTGCGCACGTCGCAGAGCTGGGATGGGGCCGAGATGCCCGACTACCCTATTGGGCGGCCCGAATTGGTGGCCATCCGTTACGAGTTCCCTCCCGGAAAGAAGTTGGGCTGGCACCACCACGACATGATGAACTACGGCGTGGTGCAGCAAGGCGAGCTCACCATCATCACCCTCGACGGGAAAGAAAAGACCGTTCACGAAGGCGAGGCGGTCGTGGAGATGGTAGGCACCATCCATCACGGCGAGAACCGAGGCAACGTCACCGTAGTTCTTGACATGTTCTACCTTTCCCAAAAAGGGCAACCCCTTTCAGTACCACACCCTGAAATCCCAATGGAATAGATGAAAACACTTGAAAAAATCCTTACCCTGTTCATCACCATCGGCGCAGTGGCTGGTGCGGTAATGATGTGGATTGACCCCACAGGCATGAGGCGGCGAACCGCTGTTGGAAATGCTGCTAACCAAAATGCCTTGAGTTGAGGATTTTTTTAATACCTTTGCGGCATGAAAACCGATAGACAAATCGCTGCGGCGGCTGCCGCGTTTGCCGAGAGATGGCAAGGAAGAGGATATGAACGCGGCGAGTCGCAATTGTTTTGGACGGACTTGCTTTCGAATGTCTATGGCGTGGAAAACCTGCCTGATTTCATCCGCTACGAGGAACGAGTGAACAGCATGGTGGATTCCACCAACTTCATCGATGGGCACATCCCCTCGACGAGGGTGCTCATCGAGCAGAAATCCATCGACAAGGACTTGCGCGCCCCCATTCCGCAAAGCGAGGGCGGCAAACTCACGCCGTTTCAGCAAGGCAAGAAATATGTGGCCAACCTGCCGCTGTCACAACATCCGAAGTGGATTGTGACCTGCAATTTCAAGGAGTTTTTGGTTTACGACATGGAACAGCCCAACGGCGAGCCTGAGCAAATCTTCCTGAAAGACTTGGGCAAGGAATATTACCGCTTGCAGTTCCTCGTCGATGCCAAGAGCGAACACATCACCAAGGAGATGCGGGTCTCGATGAAGGCCGGCGAGATTGTCGGCAAGGTTTACGATGCTTTGCTGGAGCAATATGACGACACCTCTGCTGAGGCTTTGCGATGGCTGAATATCCTTTGCGTGCGCATCGTGTTCTGCCTATATGCCGAGGATGCAGGCGTGTTCAGGCACGACCAATTCCATGATTTCCTCAACGGCTATAATGCCGAGGACCTGAGTGATGCCTTGTTGAAGCTGTTCAAGGTGCTCAACACCCCTTTGGAGAAGCGCAGCAAGTATCTGAAGGACGACTTGAAGGCCTTCCCCTATACCAACGGCGGATTGTTTGAGGAAGAGATTGAGATTCCGCAATTCACGGAGGAACTGAAACAAACCTTGCTCCAAAACGCCAGCCTCGATTTCGACTGGAGCGAGATTTCGCCCACCATTTTCGGGGCCGTGTTTGAAAGCACTTTGAATCCCGAAACACGCCGCAACGGTGGAATGCACTACACGAGCATCGAGAACATCCACAAGGTGATTGACCCGCTGTTTTTGAACGACTTGCGCCGTGAATTGGATGAGATTCTTGAAGAAAAAGTGGAGAAAACCCGCTTGCGCCACCTCGACGAATATCAGGACAAATTGGCTTCGCTCACCTTCCTCGACCCCGCTTGCGGCAGTGGCAACTTCCTGACTGAAACCTACCTGAGCCTGCGCCGATTGGAGAATGAAATATTTCGCGAAAAGTATCATGGCCAGATGATGATGGGCGAGTTCTTGAACCCCATCAAAGTGAGCATCAACCAGTTCTATGGCATAGAAATCAACGATTTCGCGGTCACTGTGGCCACCACTGCCCTATGGATTTCGGAGGCCCAGATGCTCGCCGAAACCGAGCGCATCATCCAGCACGACATCGACTTCCTGCCGCTGAAAAGCTATGCCAATATCAAGGAAGGCAATGCTTTGAGGCTTCCTTGGGATGAATGGGAATCGGAAAAGAAAGTGCCGACCATTTTCGCCAAACAAACTGTAGCCTACACCGACTTGTCCAAGATTGCACCAACAATGGCAAGCGAACCCTTGTATTACAACAATTTGGAGATACATACGGAATCGGTTCAAGTCCTTCCCAAAAAGAAACCAACAACCTATCATGTACGATTTGACTACGTTATGGGCAATCCGCCGTTTGTGGGGGCAAGGCTTATGTCTGAATCACAAAAGGACGATGTACTGTCGGTTTTTGGCAATATGAAGAACGTTGGAAACCTCGACTATGTGAGTTGTTGGTACAAGAAGGCTGCCGCCCTTTTGCAAGGCACGAACACTCACGCCGCATTGGTATCAACCAACTCCATCACCCAAGGCGAACAAGTCGCAATCCTTTGGAAAGCATTGGCCAAAATGGGAATAAGAATTGATTTCGCCTACCGTACTTTCCGTTGGGACAGCGAAGCAGAAATCAAGGCACATGTGCATTGTGTCATAGTTGGCTTCAGTTGCTCAGAAAGCGTAAAAGAAAAGACGATTTATCTCAATGATTCCCAATCGATTGCAGCAAGCAATATCAATGGCTATCTGATTGACTCGCCGGATGTCTTTGTGGAAAGCAGAAAGGTTCCGTTGTCGCAAGTTCCAGAAATGCTGTTTGGTAGTATGCCTAATGACGGAGGGAATTTCATTTTAAGCGAAGAGGAAGTTGCGGTGATGAAATCCAAATATCCAGAAAGCGAAAAGTTTATCAAGAAGTTTTTGGGGGCGGAAGAGTTCATCAACAACAAGAAACGCTATTGTTTGTGGCTCGTTAATGCAAGCCCGGCAGAGATGAGAAAAATTCCTCCGATTATGGAGAGAGTTGCGAATGTGCAGAAATTAAGAAGTGAGAGCAAACGTGCAGCAACCCAAAAGCTGGCAGCCACTCCAACGCTTTTTGGTGAAATACGTCAGCCTGTAAGCGGAACATATCTTTTGGTTCCAAGTACATCATCCGAAAAGAGAAGATATGTTCCTCTTGGCTTTCTTGATTGCAATGTGATTTCCAGCAACGCAAATCTGATTGTTCCCAACGCCTCATTATATCATTTTGGAATCCTCACCAGCAATGTCCACATGGCATGGATGCGAGCGGTTTGCGGTCGATTGGAAATGCGTTACCGTTACAGTGCGTCTATCGTGTACAACAACTTCCCTTGGCCTACTCCCACGGAAGCACAGAAAGCCAAAATAGAACAAACCGCTCAAGCCATCCTTGACGCTCGCAACAAATTCCCAGATTGCAGTCTTGCCGACCTTTACGATGAGGCTGCCATGCCACCCGACCTACGCAAAGCTCATCAAGAAAACGACCGCACTGTCATGGCTGCGTATGGTTTCAACATCAAGATGAGTGAAAGCGAGTGTGTAGCAGAACTATTCAAAATGTATCAAAAAATGGTGTAACTTTCAAATTGATTGTTGACGAAAACATTAAATCAAACATAACAACCTATGAAGAAGGCTTTTGTAACTGCATTGGTGGCTGTAATTCTAATCGGCTGCTCTACGCCTCAACAACAGGAACAAAACAATGAAACCATGAATAAGGAAAACAAAGAATTGACCGCCTTCGACGTGCAGAAAGAGTTCGAGAAAAACGGCTTCAACTGGTTCACGGAGAACCTCATCGTTTGCAGTGGCGACACCACCGTGAGCAACGCCATGACCATCGGCTGGGGCGGCATCGGCAACTACTTGGGCCACAACCGCCCAGCAGTGACCGTTTATGTGGCTCCCGGACGCTACACTTGGGAGTTCATGGAGAAGTATCCGCGCTTCACCATCATGCAGTTAGCCGACCCAAAAGTGTGGCAATACATGGGCAAATACAGCGGTCGCGACGGCGACAAGGCCGCAGCCCTTGGCCTGCATGTGGCTTATACTGAGCATGGTACGCCCTACTATGAGGAAGCGAGGCGGGCATCCACACGGTATATGTCGGGGAGGTCATCGGGGCTTGGAAGCGGTAGGAATGTCGGCTTTCTAAACTTTTTTCATTCAGTAGAGAAAACCCTGACTCCTTTTTCCGTACCTTTGCACCCGATGTTTGAACATCTCAGAAAATACGCAAAATTATTGATTCCCATTCTGTTGGGATTGTTTTTCGTGACTTTCGTCATCGATGATTACGCCGACGAGCCACGAAAAACGAAAGGCGTTGTCGCGGAATGTTTTGCGGAAATGGAAGCCGATGAATCAGAATGTGAGGAAGATAATATTGCCGAAGAAGCAAGTTTTAGCCCGTACTCATTGATTCCCAATGGGATAGCGCGCATTGTTCTCAGTACGATGCAACTTTCCTCATCGATGCAATCGGCTCAGCAATTCAGGGGATTGGTGCGCCGTTATGCGCCGCGACCGATTTCGACTTATTATCAACTTTTCAATAATGGCATGGACCTTTTTCAGGTTTATGCCATTTTTCATTCTGAAAATCAAATACTTAAACTATGGACTTTACAAGCATTTTAATTGCCATCCTGACCTTGACGGCGGGCATAGGCGTGTTTCTCGTAGCCTGCCAGATGATGAGCACCCACCTCGAAGCGGTGTCGTCGAAACGGCTGAAACAACTGTTTTCAAAGACGGGCCGAAACAAGTGGCTCGGCGTGGGCATCGGCACGGTGGGCACTGCCGCCATCCAAAGCAGCGGTGCCGTCACGGTGATGGTCATCGGCTTCGTCAATGTGGGCATCTTGTCGCTGGCGCAGGCGGCCACCATCATTTATGGTGCCAACATCGGCACCACGGTCACGGCGCAATTGGTGGCCTTGGGTATGTTTGGCACCAACAGCATCTCCACTACCGTCATTTTTGCGGCTTTTGCGGGCATTGGCGCGTTTATGACCTTGTTCAGCAAACGCAACACAACCAAGCAGATAGGCGGCATCCTGACGGGATTCGGAATGTTGTTTGTCGGTCTTTCGATGATGGCTGACGCGATGGACGAGTTCGCCGCGTTGGAGTCCGTCAGGCAATTCTTGGCCAACATCAACAATGCCGTGCTGTTGGTTTTGGTCGGCGCGGTGCTGACGGCCATCATCCAGTCTTCGTCGGTGATGACTTCCATCGCCATCACGATGGTCGTTTCGGGCTTGGTCACCCTCGACCAAGGCATTTACCTGACGATGGGCAGCAACATCGGTTCGTGCGTGGTGGCCATCATCGCGGGCGTGACGAGTGGCACAGCCGCCAAGCGCACCGCAACGATACACCTGATTTTCAATGTAATGGGTGTCGTAATCTTTATGCTGATAGGTTTCTTGCTTCACTCGACGACGGGCGGCAATTGGAGTTTCGGTCAGGTGTTCAATCGGATGTTTCCCGCTGCGCCACAACTGCAATTGGCCATGTTCCACACGGTGTTCAACGTTTGCACCATGTTAGTTGCGATGCCATTGACAAACGCCTTGGTGAACTTGGCTTGCCGCATCGTGAAAGAGGTTCCCAAGGAGAAAACCGACGAGCCGCATTTGCGCTTCCTTGATGAGCAAATGCTGCGCACGCCTGTGGTGGCCATCCGCCAATTGAAGGCCGAAATCGAGAATATGGCCGAACTTGCCTTGCAAAACTTCCATAGGTCGATTCACATAGTCACCACATTGGATTACAGCGAGATAGAAACCTTCCGAAAGACGGAGAACGAGTTGAATTACCTGAACAAGGAATTGGTGAACTACACGGTGAAACTCTCTGGCAAGCGGCTCAACAGCTTCGACCAACGCTATCTTTCTTCGACCATCCGCACGGTGAGCGACCTCGAGCGCATCGGCGACTATGCGGAAAACATCGTCGAATATGCCGACGCACTCAAGGAGCAGAACGCCTCTTTCTCGGCGGTCGCCATCGCTGAAATCCTGAAAATGGAGCAGCTGATTCTCGGCTTGTACAAGGAAACCATGCAGGCCTATCACAAACTCGACCTCGAAGCCCTCGACCGTGCCAATCGCATTGAGGATGAGATAGATGACTATACCGACCTTATGGAGAAGAACCACATCGAGCGGCTTGTGCGCGGGGTGTGTACGCCTTCGGTCGGGGCGGAATACCTCTCGTTGGCGCAAAATGCAGAGCGTGTGGCCGACCACATCACCAACGTCGGCAAAACGATTCGCGATTTGGTGTGATGAGCCAATTTGCGACACTTTTCCTATTTTTGCAACCTAAAGCAACCAAACCTGCCATGAACACAAACTTACCCGTACATCAAGAAGGGAACAAATTCCGTCAGGAACTTTGCGTTCCGTGTTATCAAACTGACCGTCAAGGCTTGCTGAAACCGTCCGGCTTTATGGACATGGCGCAGGAAATCGCCTATTGGGCGGCTGAAGCATTGGGCTTCGGATACGACAGCCTCCATATCCACCACACGGCTTGGGTGATGGCGCGACTCCACATCCAATTCCTGCAGCCTGTCCGTTGGCGCGACAGCGTGACGCTCTTCACTTGGCACAAAGGCTCCAGCGGCCTTCTTTTCCTCCGTGATTTCTTGATGTGTGATGCAACAGGCGCAACATCCATTGCTGCGACCAGTTCATGGGTGGTCATCGACGAGCGCAGCCGCCGAATGGTCAAGCCAGAAGACTTGCTGAAACTCGTGCAAGTGGAACAAGTCGAACACGCCATTAGTGAGCCTGCTCCGAAAATCGCCCTTCCCAAAGAGATGGAACTGGCTGGCGAACACACAGTGTTGAGTACCGAAATCGACATTAACGGCCACACCAACAACGCTTGCTATGTGGTATGGGCCATCAGCAGCCTGCCCTCAGAAGAGGCATTGCGCCCCGTGAAAAACCTCTATATCAACTTCATCAAGGAAACCACTGAAGGCGAGTGCGTGCAACTATATAGGCACTTCAGCGACAACATTTGGCATGTGGAAGGCCGACTTTGCGGGAAGGCTTGCTTTTCTGTAAAACTATGTTATTGAGGATTTTATGGAATTAATAGAGGATTAGAACAAAAAACATTCATAAACCTCAGAACTCCTCCTCGCCCTGCTGCTCCTCGCCTCCGCCGCCTTCATCACCGCCGCCTTCTTCTCCACCACCCGGACGATTGCGCTTCATGCTCTGTTGGTTGATGCGGTAGTTGAAATTAATGGAAAACGAGCGGCGGTTCCATGTGCTGGTGTTGTATTGCCAGAAGCCGTCGCCCCACGACTCGCCACCCCAGCTGCGCGAGTTGAACAGGTCGCGCACGTTGAAGGTGATGGTGCCGTTGCCATGAAAAACTTCCTTGCTCACCGCGAGGTCCATCCACCAGTTGCCCTTGCGCATACCGAGCGGCTCCTTGTGCGGACCCATCACATGCGCCGTCAGTTGGAAATCAAACCAATTCTTGATTTTGAACTTCGACACGGCACGCCCAAAGAGCATCCACGACTCAGTGGGATATTCCTTGCCATTAATGGTGCCGTTGGAATAGGAGCGGAAGAAATTCACGTTGCCGTTCAGGTTCCACCATTTTGTCATTTGGCCTTGCGCCACCAACTCCACGCCGAAGTCGTCGGCCTTGCCAAAGTTGACGGGCATACTGTAGAACACGCTGTCGGCCATGTAGGTATAACTGCGTATCGTGTTGTTACCGTGACGGTAATAAGCCGTGAAGTTGAAGCTCGCCTTGTCCCAGAAGTGGATGTAGCCGAGTTCGTAGCTGTCCATGTAGGTCGGCTTCAGGGCGGGGTTGCCCATGCGGATGTTGCGGTTGTCGTTGTAGGAGCGGAACGGGCTCATCTGCCAGAACCCCGGTCGGCGGATGCGGCGCGTGTAGCTCACTTGGAACTGGTTGTTCTCGTTCACCGAATAGTTCAGGTGCGCACTCGGGAAGAAATCGATGTAAGGCTTGCCGCCGTTGATGGAGTCGGTGCCGTCGTGGGCATAGCCTTTCAGGTTCGTGAAGATATTCGTCATTTCGGCACGCACGCCCACCTGTCCCGACCAGCGACCCCAGTCGTTGCCGAGGCTGGTGTATAAGGCCGCCACTTGCTCCTTGTATTCGTAGTCATAGCAGTAGTCGGGCAAAGGACGATACACGCCAAGGCTGTCTCTTTCAGTCACTTCCGATAGGCTGTTGATGTTGCGGTTGGTGTATTTTCCGCCGATTTCCCACTGCGCCTTGGTCGCGAAAGGATGCACATAGTCCAAGCTGGCCTGCAAGTTGCGCATACGCTGGTCGTTGCCCGTCTTTTGGTAGACTTCCTTTATTAATTGCTGCATTTCCTGATTGGGATAGACCTTCTCCGTGATGTCGGAATGGGCATCCTCCGAATTGGTAAAAAAGCGCACGTTGGCCTTCAGGCTACGGCCTTCGCGCTCAAATTTCTTGTCGTAGTCCATCGTCACCTCATACATGGGCGTGATTTCCTCGTAATCCTCGGCACGCTCGTCGTATGACGAAGTGCCCAATTGCGGATATTCGTCATAATATTTCACCACGGGATGGGTTTCCAGCCGGCCATTGCGATAAACGAAAGCCGCGCTAATGATGTCACGGTCAGTGATATAGTAGTCGGCACCCACGCGCACATTGTGCCCTCTGCGGCGCATACGGCGCTCGGTGGTTTGGTCGGTGAGTTGGGTAAAAATCGTATCGCCTTCGATGATGTCGCTGTAACGTTTGGTCAGGTTCACGCCGCCGCCGATGTTCGAGCGGTTGTTGAAGCCGTAACTCGCAAAGAGGTTCCAGCGTTTCAGGCGGTAGTTGGCCGTGAGGCTCGCGCCGTACATCCACGGATAGCCGCCACGGATGTTGACCGCGCCGTTGAAGCCTTGCCGCTTGTCCTTTTTCAAGATGATATTAATGATGCCCGCCGAGCCTTCAGCATCATAACGCACTGAAGGATTGGTGATTACCTCGATACGCTCAATCATGTCGCCTTGCAGGGTACGCAGCGCGTCCTGAGTGCTCATGCCCGAAAGCCCCGACTCTTTTCCATCAATGAGGATGCGCACGCCGTCATCACCGCGCAGACTGACATTGCCCTCCACATCCACCGACACGGCGGGAATGTTTTCCAACACCTCGATGGCATTACCAGCGGTGTTGCTCACGTCCTTTCCCACGTTGAAGACGCGCTTGTCTAAGGTCATTTCGTAGGTGCTTTGTTCGGCCACCACGTCCACTTCACCGAGCATTTGATGGTCGGGCGAGAGGTTGATTCTGCCCACATCGAATGGGTTTTTCGAGCCGTCGAGGGTGACATTCTTATACACGGGAACGAAGCCCATATATTGAATTTCAAGCACATAACGGCCTTTCTCCAACTGCATGGAGAAGTTGCCCGTAGGCTCGGTGATGCAGCCCGCAATGAAGGTGGTGTCGGGCAAGGTGCAGGCACGCACCGTGGCAAGTAATAGAAGGAGTTGTTTTTTCATTGAAAGGAATTTTTGCTCGTTAAAAGGGTGCAAAAATAGTCATTTTTGGCACAAGCACCCGATTTCTTCGCCAAAACGGATTATTTTTCAAATCCTATGCCCAAAAACATGTTATAATCAGCCATAAGTCGGAAAAAATTTGAGTTATGGCTGATTATAGAGGTTTTTTATGAAAACAAGTCGTCAAGAGTGACCTCGTTTTGGAAGGTGCTGGCATATTTCCCTTTGGCCAATCCAAACGAAGACACGAGCGTCAGTTGGATAGAATAACTTGGAGATACCAACGATTCCCTAAAATTCTTCAGTCGCGTCCTCAGTTTCAGGTCCTCGTCCTTGTCCAAAGCATACGGAGCCTCGCAAAACTTCATCTCGCAAAGGTTGACCGTCTTGTCTTTGCGGTAAATGACCAAATCGATTTGCGAACCCTGTTCATCATCGTTCCCGGGCTTCATCCAAGCAAATTCCTCTGTCAAAATCCCGCTGATGCCCAACTTGGCCTTGATTTGAGTGACATGCTGCAAGGCCAACATCTCAAACGACAAGCCCGCCCAAGCATAAAACGCCGGCGTGCCTTGAATCGACGACCAATAATGCGCCTTTCTTGCCTTGTCGTCCGCCAAGAAATGGAAGTAAAACAGTGTGAAAAAATCGAGCAACTGATAGCGTTTGCGCCGTGCATCGACTCCAATCAGGTCGTATTTTCTGATGAAGCCGCAAATTTCAAGGTTTTTGAGGATTTTCGAGAGCGAACCTCCAGAGGTAATCCCCGAATCCTTAAGGATTTGCTCGCGCGTCAATCCGTTCCTGTTCTTGCTCATACAGGTGACAATCTTCACGTAATCCTCTGAATTTCTGAACAATGACGCATACAAATTCTCAAACTCATCCGCAAATGCAGCATCTTTGTTGAAAAGCAGTGCATCCACATTTTGGCACAAACTCTTCGAGGCATCGAACATGCTCAGATAGAACGGGATGCCGCCAAAAATCATATAAGCCTCGGCCACCTCGTAGCGCGACAAATTCATCCCCACGCTTTGCAGCATTTCCTCCGACTCGCTCAAGTTGAAAGGCCGCAGCAAGAGGCGTTTCGTAATCCGGTTGTGCAAGCCGCCGTGGTTGTTGATGAGCTTGTCCATAATCCACGACGACACGGAGCCGCATACGATGAGCATGATGTCATTCCGCATCGAGGCCCAGCCGTTCCAAAAATGTTCGAGGGCTGCGATGAAACCCGAGCGGGGCGTGTCCATCCACGGCAGTTCGTCCAAAAGAATGACTTTACGCCCTTCGCCAAGCGACAGGAGATAACGAATCAAAAGGTCGAAAGCGTCAATCCAATCCTTGGGCTTGTCGGCAATGCCTTTGTCGTATAATTGCAAGGTTTTGAAGAAGTTCTTCAATTGTTTTGCTGTCTTCTCGTTGGCCAATCCCGCCACGGAAAACACCAATTCTTTCTCGAAAAGTTGTTTCACCAAGAAGGTTTTGCCCACCCTTCGGCGGCCATAAACCGCCACAAATTCAGCCTTGTTGGAATGGTAAAGCCGCTCCAATTCCTGAATTTCTGCCTTTCTCCCAATGATGTTCTCTTTCATGGTTTATCGTTTTTTATGCGGCAAAAATATGAGAAAATATGTTATAACCAGCCATAAGTCGGAAAAATTTTGAGTTATGGCTGATTATATAGGCCTTTTTATTGTTACGCATTGTCAAAAACGGCATGGAAAAAGCCGACATTGCTGGCGGTTGGTTTCTTTGGTACACCATTTTGTGGTCCACCGATTGGTGTACAAAATTGTTGCAAATACCGCATTATCCCTGCGTATTGTCAAAGATTTTGGGATTTCTATGGTTGCGCATTGTCAAAAATGTTTATTTTTGCGGCATGATTTTCAAGAGAAAGATATACGCCAAACTGCTTGAATGGAAGCAGTCGGCCAAGGGAACCAAAGCCCTGCTCGTGGAAGGGGCGAGACGTATCGGCAAGTCCACCATCGTGGAGCAATTCGCCATGACGGAGTACAAATCCTACATCCTCATCGATTTCAACGATGTGAGTGCCACCGTACTCAACGCCTTTGAGAACTACCTGAACGATTTGGACGCTTTCTTCGTGATTCTCAGCGCAGAATATGGAGTGACGCTCCATCGCCGCGAGTCGGTCATCATCTTTGACGAGGTGCAACGCTATCCCAAGGCGCGACAATCCATAAAGAAGTTGGTGAAGGATGGCCGTTATGACTATATCGAAACGGGTTCGCTCATCTCCATCCGCGAGGCCGTGAAAGGCATCACCATCCCTTCTGAGGAGCGTTCCGTCAGGATGTATCCGATGGATTTTGAGGAGTTTGCGATGGCTTTCGGTGATGAAAGCCTTGTGGCCTACATCCGCCAGTGTTTTGCTGAACGGAAACCTTTGGAGCGCAACCTGCATAACAAGGCCTTGTTCCGCTTCAAGCAATACATGCTGGTCGGTGGGATGCCGCAAAGCGTGTCGGCATTTTTGGAAAACGACTGCAATTTTGCTTTGGCCGACCAAGAGAAGCGCGACATTTTGGCCTTGTATCGCAACGACATCATGCGCATCGATGCCCAATACCGCTCCAAGGTTTTAGCCATTTTCGACCAGATTCCGGCCTTCCTCTCACGGCATGAAAAGCGAGTGGTGTTTTCTGACATCGCCAAAGGCTCCTATTTCGACCAATACACCGACACTTTTTTCTGGCTCGGCGACTCGATGATGGTGAACGAGTGTTTCAACACCACCGACCCGAATGTGGGTTTAAGCCTGAACGAAGACCGAACCCTTATCAAGTGCTACATGGGCGACACAGGACTGCTCGTGAGCCATGCCTTCAGCGAAAACGAGATTGCCGACGAGCAACTTTACAAGCAAATCCTCAACAACAAACTCTCGCTCAACCAAGGCATGTTATATGAGAACGTCATTGCGCAAATGTTGGTGGCCAACGGGCATAAGTTGTTCTTTTACACGCACTACAGCGAGGAGAAGCACCGCAACGACATCGAGATTGACTTCCTGATTTCCAACATGAGCAAAATCAAGTACAAGATTTACCCGATAGAGGTGAAGTCTTCCGCACATTACTCGACTGCCTCTTTGGACAATTTTGTGCCCAAGTTCCGCGAGCGCGTTGATTGGGCCTATATCATCCATCCGAGAAATCTCACAGTAAGCGAGAAACGGATTTCCATCCCGCCCTACATGGCCATTTGCCTCTGAAAACGCCGTTATCCCTGCGCATTGTCAAAGATTTTGGGGGTTCTATGGTTGCGCATTGTCAAAAACGGCATGAAAAATGCTGACATTGCTGCCGGCTTACTATTATTTGAATTCATCCTGTACACACCAAACCAGTCGAACTGAAAAACCATAATAACTATTGTAGGGATTGTATGTATATGGAAAAGTCGAATCAAGAAAATCCAAATACCAACCTCGTTTAGTTAACCAATAATAACCTCTTCTTCCTACTGAACTTACATCATACATGACTCTTTTTCCAGCACAAGGAAGAAACACTGCACCATGGGCTTCCAAAACATCTTTCCAAATGGTCTCAGAAATAATATTATCAGTATATACGCCCGCATTGTTTATGTTGTTCAATTGATAAACCGAAGCATTCCAATCATCTGGAAGCAAGATTAGCCCTCTTACATCGTTGACAATTCCTCTAGTAAAGCGTATTCTGGATGGAGTTTGACGTTCATATAACAAATAGTCCCATTCTTCATCTGTTAGTGTTCGCCAAGGATAAGCATGTCCCCCCGCATTACTAATTGGTTTTGTACCCCAATCCACAAAATCTGTAATATTCATGTATTCAACAAGTGTTGGAGCAATTGCAGAACCCCATGCGAATAAATCTATCCAACCGGAATAATCCATAGATATGAGATGATTGCTACTACCAGGCACGGTGCCTCCGAAATCTCCATTTATATCAGGTATCTCAGTACCAACATAATCCCATTGGTTTTCAGCAAAACGCCATGTATAAGTTGAGGCTTGAAATTGCAAATTGCCTTGAGAGAAATAAACTTGAAAATCTTCACTAACAGAAAACTTCCCATTGATGTAACAAGGATAATCCGACAATGTAGTAAAAGATTTCTGTTCCCCGTAGGTAATATTATTGTCGCTTGTCTTTGCATAAGCCCTTACATAGTATGTGGTATTGGGGGTGAGCCCACTCATCCATATGCCATCCCATACGCCATTATAATCACCACTCATATTAGTAAAGGTATGTATCGGGGCATCACTTGTTGGATTTTCCGTTGTGCCACAATAAACGCCTTTCTGGATTCCATTTTCATTTTCACTATTTACAACCGTAAAACCACATTTTGCACTAATTCTGCCAACTGAATTTATTTCCCCTGTTTCCACAATAGGCGAAGTAACAACTGATTCATTTCCACCACCTTGTCCATCCGAATAAACAAGTCTGACGGAAAACTTTGAAAACGGTGACACTTCTTGAAGTGAAACATAGGATGATCGTAAATCCGTATTATTGAAAACGATGGGATATTGTTGCGTGGCTGACCAATAAGCACCTTCTGTTCCACTATTATGGATTGAAGATGTTGCCCAACCAGCGGCAGGCAAAAACACTGCTCCATTGGCTTCAAAGGTGTTTTCCCATGTTTCCGTATCAAATGAATTGGAATAAAACGATGCATTTCTATTATTAACTCCATTTAGTTCAACAGATTCAACATTCCAATCATCTGGAAAAACAATAAGTCCATTGTTACCTGCGACTTTTCCTTTGGCAAAACGCTTACCTGATACAGTTGAACGTTCATCAAGAATATATACCCATTCCTGATGTGTTAATGGTCTCCAGGCAGACAGACTACCGTGTTCTGCACCATTTGTGTTCCAATCGAACAAATCAATCCATTCAGAAAAAGCAAAACTATTGGTTCCGAAATAATCATACTGATGCTCAGCAAAGCTCCATGTTTGCGTTGATTCGCTGTACAACAGATTCCCCTTGGAGAAGAAAACTTGTTCACTGGGATTAATAGAGAACTTTCCTGCTATTGCATTTTCCGGAACAATGTTGGTAACATTACCGCCACCATTGTTTCCATTTCCTCCATTTCCACCGTTTTCACCACCATTCGGGTCATCTGATTTGTGACAGCTTGCCATACTAATTAGAAGCAAAGAAAAAATGGTTATTATTCTTTTGTTCATATTAAATATTATTTGTCGTTATTATGTTTGGTAAGCACTGGTCTGATGCTATAGCCCAAACAACGGAAAGCTTGGCTCATTTCACACTGGTCCGAAGAAAAACTGAGGTAATAAGCTCGACTTGGCACGGAATTACTAAGCCGATTAGACCAATAATAGCCCTTGTTTATTGATGTGTATGCAGAATGGTCTTGGCGGTAGCCAGCGGCTGGTAAGAAAAGGCTGTTTCCATTAGAGGCTGTAAAGAGCATTCCTCTTACACCATTATAATTCGTCCAACTGATTGTGGTGTTTTGTAACAACTCATTCCATTCAGTCAGGGTTGGAATGCGCCAGTCATCTCCCCATAATTTGGTGGCTGCATCGTCTGAAGATTGCATAACAGATAGGTTGTCTGTAAAGCCATTGTTGCCATATTGGGAGTCATTACAATATTTAGTCAATGTTTTCTGGCTACCATTACAATGCCTATAGGAACTCCAACTATAATCGAGATCAAAACCAGTCTCTCCCCAAGCATATGCATTGCCAAAACTCTCAGGCGTATTAGCTCCTAAGTTACATGTCGACCATAGTGTGCCACTAGGCAAACTAAGATCTATGCAAGGGTGATTACTATCCTCTGTGATAAAACTTTTCTCATCACCATAATAATACTCCAAACCACGCAACGCATAAGCACGAACATAATATACTTTATTCGGCTTTAGTCCTGAAGGGAATAAACAAAAGGACTATGCCAATCTGTTGTAGAATGATGCGAATCATCAACCGTAGGGTTATGCTCCAAACTCCAACAAATGCCAAGTTCACTAAGTGGAACTATAGAAATCACATCACCGCCACAATCAGCGGTAGTCCATGTAATGTTTTGTGGTGTATAAGTGGTTACCCGAACATCGTTGGTGTTAACACTATTTCCATTATCATCGTTATTTTCTGCACCATTATTAGAAAGGTTTTCGGGGTTACATCCTGCAACGAAAACCAACGCTATTGCCAGCATTATTGTCTCCATTATCTTTCGAATCAGTTTCATGGTAGAGTTTATTTTGGTTTATTGCTTTTTCGAGCTTTTCGATATCTTCTGTAATATCCTTACCTTCTTCAAGCGACCAACATTTAAACATGGGCTCGTTACTTTTTGTTTTTTCTTTGAGGTTCGATAATGTACCATTATCATAGGACTTTACGATTTCAATGAAATACCTGTAGACATTGTTATCCCCTTCTTTTGGATTGTTCAATTTGACAAAATCTTTTATGTGTTCATGCTCAGAAGCGTTGTTGGCCTTAAACTCAATAAGGGCAATTCGTTTCAATCGGTTATCAAAAATGACCAAATCAAATTCTCCAGAACGGCCTTTTTCATCCCGCTTCGGCGTTTCTCCGTTGCTGAATCCGCTATAGGCACCATAGGTTGGAGTTTCGACGGAATAATATACATCCCAACCCTCATCGATTTTCTTGTTCAATTGCTCAACAAAAACGAAACGAAGTTCTTGTTCGCTGATACGTGTCGTGTCATCTCGTTTTTGTGGAAAAACAATGCGGCTCAATCTTTGCCTACTTGGAGAATCAAGTTTTGGAGCGTTTTCTGTTTGATAATTGTATGCATCTTGAATTGCCTCGAAAGTGTTACGGATGATCTCCTCTATACATTCTTTATTTCTTGTGTTTCGCGTAATGTCGTCCATGCTTTTCCCAAATTTTGTGTCGGTTCCAACTTCTTGCCTATTGCTTCCCCGATTCGGCAGATTTGACCATAAGAAGGCTAGGAAACTCGAATTGCACTATTTATAGAGTACAGGCTCTGGAAAACCTTCGTAAGAAAACAGTACACATTTACCTAGCCTCTATGCTCTATTAGAAAAACTAATCGAATACATAAAAGGCTGGCAAACTGAACTTTATCTCCTTACTGAATTTTCCAGATTTAGTACTCTGAGATACAAGCACAAATTGCCTTCAACTGCTCGGATTTTTCCCCGAACAATCGAGGGCAAAATTACAAAGATTTTGTTTTGTGCAAGAACAAAATGGCCAAAAAAGCATCAAACTTTGAAAAGTGTAGTTTTCAGTCCCAAATTTCTATTGAAAAGTGTAGTTTTTTGACGCGGTTTTATATTGAAAAGTGTATATTTGCAGCCTGAAAAGTTATTGAAAAGTGTATATTGGCTATGTTGTACAGGAAAGTCAGCAAGGAAATCGAGGCGC
>CACXQO010000149.1 GCA_902769815.1 uncultured Bacteroidia bacterium
TCATTACAAACAGTTGACTTCCTATTTGAAACTCACCGGAAAGAAAGTCGGATTGCTTATCAATTTCAATGTGGATGACTTGATGGATGGAATACATAGGATTGTAAACAACTACTGATATGGATGTCGTCTTTTTCACGCAGAATCCGCAGAACCTATCAAGCGTAGATTGTCTCACGCAGAATCCGCAGAAATCGCAGATTTTATTAGACGCAAAATTTGTGTCGCATCGCGATTCATATAATTCTGCGGATTCTGCGTGCCTTAAAAAAGCGTCGCATCGCGATTCTCAAAATTCTGCGTATTCTGCGTGCCAAAAAAAACTTCACTATGATTCAAAAGTTTAATTCCCACGGAAAATTCCTCCTGACAGGCGAATACCTCGTCTTGAAAGGTGCCTTGGCCTTGGCTTTGCCATTGAAATTAGGACAAAGCCTTGAAGTAGAACGACTTGAAACCAATAACGAGCAAATCCAATGGAAGGCATGGCGGCCTGAAAGGAGATGGTTTTCAGTTACTTTAAACCGTGAAAATTTGGTGAATTTCTCCACCGATGACCCGGACAAAGCCATGCGGCTATGCCAAATCCTACAGGCCGTCAAGCAACTGAATCCCAAAGCATTTGAAGGAAACGACCTAAAATTCACCACTCGCCTCGATTTCGACCCGAATTGGGGCTTAGGCAGCAGTTCCACCTTGATTGCCAACCTCGCACGTTGGGCCAAGGTGAATCCTTACGAATTGCTGAAACTGACTTTCGGCGGCTCGGGCTATGACATTGCTTGCGCCACTGCGGATGGACCTATTTATTATCAGCTGGCAGGTCTGGATTGCTTCGTTCCTCGCAATGACGCAAAGCGGCAGTCTGAGTCGACCCCAATGGTTGAAATCGTCGATTTTAACCCGCCCTTCGCCGAGCATTTGTTTTTCGTCTATCAAGGGCAAAAGCAAAGTTCGTCAAAGGAAATCAAGGCGTTTTTGGGAAAGGCTAATCCATCTGATTTACAGAATGATATTGATGCTGTTTCGGAAATCAGCCGTGCCGTTCCGAAATGCGAAAGTTTGGATGAGTTCGCCATGCTTATGCAATGCCACGAGCGCATCATCGCCCGCTGCATCGGTCAGGAACCCGTTCAAAAGCGTTTCCCCGACTTCGAAGGTGTTTTGAAATCCTTGGGCGCTTGGGGCGGCGATTTCATCCTTGCCGCAACGGGATGGGGTGAAAATCAGGTGAGAGAATATTTCAAAGGGAAGGGCTTGGAGGTGGTTTTCGGGTACAAAGAAATCGTACTCAACTAAAAATCTGTTTCGGGAAAGTCTTCAAAAGTTTGTAATGCCCGTTGGACTTGAAAAAATGGCGGAAATTTTCTATACTTTTGCGGCATGAATTTCAAGACTAATAACTAACACCTAAAATTAAAGCATTATGAACAACAAAAAATCCAATTTCAAAAGACGGCTGGTGGTTATGGCGGCAATGCTCGTTGGGGCGGTATTCATTTCGGTGTCGTGCTCCGTTGATCGTCTTTGCCATTTGGAAGTCGTGATGAAAAACACCTTGCCAATGGAACTGACCATCAAGACAAAAGATTGCAGTTTTGCGACCATGCAAGATTCATCCTATCACCCATCGCAGACGATTACAATTCCGCCACAAGGAGAGGTTTCGGTGGTTTGGGATTATCGTTATCAGATCAATTATCCCCAATATTTTGACGACAACCAATGCGATTCGATGTGGATTGTTTTCAACGATTCGGTTCAAGTCGTGTTTTCAAAAGAAGACAGAAGCAGGTTCAATCCCATCTTGATGGAAAACTACGAAGTGCTTGCCGCCGAAAACAGTTGGGACGGCTGCCTGCGATATACTTTTACCGAAAAGGACTACCAGAACGCGGCTCAACAAGAAGAATGATATTATGATGACAATAAAACCAATTAGAACAATGAAAACAACAAGAATTTTGACCCTGCTTGCGCTCCTGTTGGTAGCGGGAGGCACAATGAAAGCCCAACTTCGCATCGATTGGCAGCAATGGGATTTGATGAACCAGCAGGATTTGCCTCAACAAACAATGGTTTCATTATAGAGGGATGGTCTGAATTGGGGAGTGGAATGGTTTCATGCGGTACGCAAGGCATTAAAGGGACATGGACAATTAGGATTGACGAAAATCTGAATATCGTTAACCAAGAATGTAACCAAGATTGTCGGTATCATGGCATCTTTAATGCAAAGGACAATGATAATGAATACTACTATTTTGGGAAAAAAGGTTTTCCAGCGACAGGAAATGCAGGATTGGCGATTATGCGAGGGGATGGCGAACTGAATGTCATTTGGGAACGCCTTTTAGGCTGTGAAGACCACTTTTTTCCTTATTCATTGAGTGGGGTTGCCACCAATGACGGAGGCGTTGTTTGCACTGCAATGCATGGAGAATGGGCTTGTGGCGATGTTAGCCAGTATTATGGCGGTTCGGATATTTGGGTCGTAAAATTGGACAAAAACGGTAATTTGGAGTGGGAAACAACCATAGGAACCGATGGAAGCGAAGGCGAGGGTGATGTTTTTATCGCTGAAGATGGCGGCATATATCTTGTTTGTGATTCGTATAATCAATTTGTAAGCGGTAGCATAGAAAGTTGTGTTCATTCTGGCGGATATGCTGATGGAATATTAGTCAAGATGAGTGCCGATGGCGAAGTGGAATGGAACCGATGCTATGGAGGAAACAAGAATGATTTATCTTCGAATGTAATAGAACTACCCGACGGTTATTTGTTGGGAGGGCATTCTTCATCATCGGATGGCGACCTTCAAGGTGCAGGGTATCATCCTGGACATTGGTATGGGCAACCTCATATGCCTTTGACTTCTGATATTTGGCTGCTGCGTACAGATTTGGATGGCAATGTACTATGGAGCAAGTGCTATGGCGGCACGAAAGACGAACAGATTGTCAAAGTCTTCCTGAATGAGGATGGAGGCTTTACTGTTTTTGGAACCACCATGTCATTAGACGGTGATTCGCAAAGTGCAAACAACCTTAAGCCCGCTTGGAATCTTGAAATTGGAAACAAATTGTGGGTTTTCCGCACTGACAGCAACGGCAACCTGCTTTGGGAAAGAGCCATAGGCACACAAACGGAAGCCCATGAATATCTTGCAGATGTTATCAAGCACAATGACAGAGAATACACAATGCTCGCAGAATCAGGCTGCTCAAATGGTGAAATAGAAATGCCTTGTGGCGATTACAACTGTACAAACGATACTGCTTATTTGTTGCACTCCCATAATAACTATTGGGTGCTTCATGTTACGGACACGGTGGATTACACGACTTGGCAAGTGCCGGAATGGCCAAGGCCACTTGATGAAGCATTATTGGTTTATCCTAATCCAACAAACGGAACAGTAACGATAGGCGGTTTGGGAGTAGCCGAAGTGAAGGTTTACAATGTCCTTGGCCAATTGGTGAATACCGTGCAGGGCACAAACGAAATCAACATCAGCAACTTGAAGCAAGGCGTTTACTTCGTTTCCATCATCACGGAAAACAAGGAGCGTTTCATACGGAAAATCGTAAAAAACTGAAACACATCACATAACAATTAAAAACAAAACGTCATGAACAAATCAATCAAAACCATCATCGCCCTGACGGCGCTTTTCGTCATCGGATTCCTCGCCTTGGAGGGATGCAACAAGAAAGAGGCACAGCAGCCCAAAGTTTCCGGCTTCTTCGTTTCGGGATGCAACGACATCGTTCTCCATCGCGACAATGAACAGAATGACACGATTTACGCGACCACCGTTGACGACACGAAGTTGAAAATCAGCACCACAAACACGCAATTCTCCTGTGGAGTGGACACCATCCAACCTGAAATCCAAACGCAGGAACAAAACATCTCCATCGAACTGCTCTATGATGATTCGTGGGCCGATTGCTTGTGCGGTCGCCATTTGGACATCATCATCGAAAACCTGAAGTTGGGACAAACCTACTCCGTCAGCATCAAGAAGGACGAGCGCGACTATTTCCAGTTCGAGGTCACTTTTGGGCCTGACACGAATTTGATGTTCGTCCGCGAACAATGACGGTTGGGTGCCAAATGGCCATAAAACCTTGTGGCATGGGCGGCGGTAAGGAATAATTCCCTATTTTCGCAGCGCAAAACACATCAGAAATGGAAAACAAATGGTTAAACGAGGCCTTCAAGGGCGAAGTGCCCAACGACTTTCAGGGTAAAGTGGGCTGGCAGAGTCCGTCGAACATTGCCTTGGTGAAATATTGGGGTAAAAAAGGGAGGCAAATTCCTCAGAATCCGTCAATTAGTTTCACTTTGTCGGAATGTCGCTCCGAGACATTCATCAGCTTTGAAAAAGCCGACCGATTTGGTTTCCAGTTCTTTTTTGAAGGCAAGGAAAACCCTGCCTTTGGCGCGAAAATCGAGAAGTTTCTACTTGAGAATCAGGCGTTTTTCCCTTTCATTAATCAACTGAATCTGAAAGTTGAGAGCCGCAATACTTTCCCACATTCTTCTGGCATTGCTTCCTCGGCTTCTTCGATGAGTGCATTCGTGATGTGTTTGTTGGAAATAGAATCTATGCTAAGCGGCCTTTCGACAAGCTCAAGGGCCTTGACCAACTCGGTCCCTGAGCCTGTCGAAGGGCCGATTGATTTGTGTAAAGCCTCGTTCTTCTCCCGATTGGCCTCGGGCAGTGCGGCGCGCTCGGTGTTTCCGAAAATGGCACTTTGGGGCGCAACGCCTTATTATAAAGGCAGTTCCGACGAATATGCCGTTTCGTTGGCCGATGACATCCATCCCATTTTCAAGACTTATCATGACAGTATTTTGATTGTCAGCGGCGAGACCAAGTCCGTTTCGAGTCGCGCCGGTCATGCCTTGATGGAGGGAAACCCTTACGCGCCAGCGCGTTATGTACAAGCAAACGAGAATATCAAGAACCTGCTTGCGGCTTTGAAGTCGGGTGATTTGGACACTTTTATTAATATCACAGAAAGCGAAGCCCTACAACTCCACGCCTTGATGATGTGTTCCAATCCGTCCTTTATCTTGATGAAACCGAACACTTTGAACATCATTAATGAAATTAAGAGCTTCCGTGAAGAAACCAAGATTCCGCTTTGTTTCACTTTGGATGCGGGTCCAAATGTGCATTTGCTTTATCCTGACAGCGAGGCGGAGAAAGTGGAAAACTTTATCAAGAGCGAATTGCTAAAGTATTGTAACCAAGGCCGTTGGATTGCCGACCATGTAGGCGATGGTTTGAAAAAACTGCTGTGATGAGAGACCGTTACTATAGCAAAGTCATCCTTTTCGGAGAGTATTCGATGATTTTCGATGCCACCGCGCTGATGATTCCACTGAAACGCTTTTCGGCGCAATGGCAGTTTCCGCAAAGCCGAAACCTCGCTTCATCGCTTCCTTCCAACCAAAGTTTGAAGCAGTTTTGCAAATATCTTTCTGAAAACCAAGAATTATCGAATCTCTTTGACTTTCAATCTTTTAGCAAAGACTTGAACGATGGTTTATTCCTCGCTTCCAATGTGCCTTCGGGTTATGGTTTGGGCAGTTCGGGAACGTTGGTCGCGGCGGTTTACGACCGTTACGCCAAGCAAAAAATGGAGGATTACTTGCAACTGAAAATCCATTTCGGCCAAATGGAGAGTCATTTCCACGGCAGCAGCAGCGGCATCGACCCTTTGCAATGTTATCTGGGTAAGCCGTTCAAAATCACGCCAAGAGGTGTTGAGTTACTTTCGGATGATTTCCTCAAAAAAGACATCCACATCTGCCTGATTGACACGAAGATAAAGAGCAACACCAAGCCTTTGGTCGAGCATTTCAAGCAGCAGCGCGAAAATCCTGATTTCTTGAATCGTTTCCAAGCGGAGTATTTGCCCTGCGTCAAGACTTGCATTGACGCGATGATTTCAGGCGATAAAGAATTGTTTTTCAAATCGTTGAAACAACTTGCCCAAGGCCAATTGCAGTTCCTCCGCCCGATGATAACCGAAAACACGCTCGACCTTTTCACGACCGATTTTGACTTCAATTTCGGTGTAAAAATCTCTGGCTCAGGTGGTGGAGGTTATGTTTTGGGCTTCACGGATGATGTGAAGAAAGCCACTGAATTGCTCAAGGATTTTGAGGTGATTTGGATTTGATTTTGGTTTATATTCAGCCGAATCAAGGTGTTTTTATACAATTGAGGCCAAATAAATATCTATATATTCAGCCGCATCGAAAAGTTTTTATATCTTTGCGGCCAAATATAGTACAAAAAAAATGGACAGAATCATTGGACGGAAGCAAGAAATTGAAGAACTTAACAATCTCTATAACAGTGGGAAAGCGGAGTTTGTCGCCATTTATGGCCGTCGTCGTGTGGGCAAGACCTATCTCGTGAAAGAACTCTTTCAAAACAAAATGGCCTTTTATCACAGTGGGCTGTCGCCTTTCGACAAGGAACGCAAGATTGACATGCAAGACCAACTTGAGGCGTTTTATTCCAGTTTGACGCAACACGGTATGGCCGAAAGCAGTTGCCCGCAGTCGTGGATGGAGGCTTTCAGGATGTTGGGACGACTGCTTGACGAACTCGATGACGGCAGACGACAAGTCATCTTTATCGACGAGTTGCCTTGGATGGATTCGCCCCGCTCCAAATTCTTGGTGGCTTTCGAGCATTTCTGGAACACCTGGGGGGCGTGGCGCGACCGTGTGATGCTCATTGTTTGTGGCAGCGCAACTTCATGGATGCTCGACAACCTCATTAATAACAAAGGTGGCCTCTACGACCGCCTGACTTGGCAAATCAAGTTGTCGCCGTTCACGTTGGCCGAGTGCAAGACATTTTTCAAGCGAAAAGGTATCGCCATGTCGGACTATGACATAGTGGAGGCATACATGATTTTCGGCGGCATACCTTACTATCTCAACTATTTCCAAAAAGGAAAAAGCCTTGCACAAAACGTTGATTTATTGTTGTTTGAAAGAAACGCGAAACTCGACATGGAGTTTCAACGGCTGTTTGGCTCGCTCTTTGTCAATCCGGAGGCGTATATGGCGGCGGTTAGGTTGCTCGCGAAAAAACACATCGGTTTCACGCGCATTGAGTTGGCCAAAAGTCTCGGCGTCAATCCGGGCGGAACGTTCAGCAAGATGCTCGAAACGCTCGCGGCCAGCGACTTCATCGAAAGTTATCACCCTTTCGGCCAAAGCAAAAAGGAAATCCGCTACAAACTCACTGACCCATTTTGCCGCTTTTATCTTAATTTCATTGATAACCAAAACATTACAGATCGCTCTTTTTGGCAACACAACCAAAACATGCCATCGCTCAACGCTTGGCGAGGCATTACTTTCGAGCAAGTCTGCTTCGAACATGTCGGCCAAATCAAGCGGGCATTGGGAGTTGAAAACGTGGCCTCGAAAGAATCGGCTTGGATTGTGCGCGGCGACAACGACCACGGCGGGACGCAAATCGACATGCTCATCGTGCGCGACGACCGTGTAGTCAACCTATGCGAAATGAAGTTCCTCTCGAAAGAATACGAGCCGACAGCCGACGACGAGATGAAACTTCGAGCGAGAATCGCCACTTTGCAAGAGCAATTGTCGTTCAAGCAAGTCGTACACCTGACTTTGGTGACAACGGTAAACCTGAAACACAACGCCCACAGCGGCGTGATTCAGCAAGTGGTGACTTTAGGCGCGTTATTCGCTTGACCGATGCCACAAACCCGAAAATTCCTTATTTTTGCCGCTTCAAAAAACGCCATGTCAGCCCTGAAAAACATAGAACTTTGGATAGAACGCACTTTGACCTCCGTCATCGACTTTTTCTATCCGCCTTTCCGCAAGGTGATGAGCCTTGAGCTGTTCCGTTACGCGGCTTGCGGCGGAATGAATCTTGTGTTGGAGTGGGTGCTGTACTACTATCATTTCATCTTCAAAGGTCAGGTCTTCGACCTTGGCTTCATTGCCTTTACGCCCCACATCGCGGCCTTTGTGTTCAAGTTTCCCATTACTTTCCTGACGGGTTTTTGGATGGCGCGCCACATCAGTTTTTCGGGTTCCACATTGCGCGGTAGAACGCAGATTGTCAGGTATTTTCTCGTTACTGTCGGCAACATCCTCATCAACTATTTTGGCCTGAAACTTTTCGTCGAAGTGTTCCAATGGTGGCCGACCGTTTCCTACGTTATCATATCCGTCATCTGCGTGACGTTCAGTTACTTGATGAACAAGTTTTATTCGTTTAGGAAAGAGAAAAAAGCAGACTAATCGAAATAATTTGTTGTTTGTTCAGAATTATTATTACTTTTGCAATTATTATTGGAATAATAATTATTGGAATAATAAAAATGTAACAATATGGGAAACAACACAATAAGTAATCCTTTTGTGGTTGGAAAGTATGTTTCTGAGGCATATTTTTGCGACAGGGAACAAGAAACAGCCTTCCTGAAGAAGCAGGTTGACAATGGTCGCAACACGGCCATCATTGCCGCACGCCGCTTGGGAAAGTCAGGATTGATTCAGCATTTTTTTGCCCAGTCTGACATCAAGAAACGATACCACACCTTCTATATTGACATTTATTCCACCAACACGCTTTCGGAGTTTGTCTTTCTATTGGGAAAGGCTATCTATAAAGAACTCAAGCCATTACATAGTCAATGGGGAGAAAGGTTTTTTACCGCCATCAAGTCGCTTCGTCCTGGATTCAAACTTGATTCCATGACGGGTGAGCCTATTTTTGACATCGGTTTGGGCAGCGTGGAGCAACCGCAAACTAGCATTGACGAGATTTTCGCTTACCTTGAGGCGGCTGACAAACCTTGTATCGTGGCCATCGACGAGTTTCAGCAAATTGCCAACTATGCCGAAAAAAATGTGGAAGCGCTTTTGCGGACAAAAACCCAGCAGTGCAAACAGACTTTGTTCATTTTTTCGGGAAGCCGCCGCCACTTGATGACGCAAATGTTCCATTCGCCCTCAAAGCCGTTCTACCAAAGCGTCATCACCACCGACCTAAAGCCCTTGGACAAAGCCGTTTACACCAATTTTGCCATACAACTTTTCAAGGATTACGGAAAAAACATCGAACCAGAATTGATCGAAAAAGTCTATGATGAATTTGAGGGTGTGACATGGTTTATGCAGATGATTCTCAATGAGTTGTTCGCCATAACGGTAGAAGGCCAAACATGCGGATTCGATTTGTATGAACCTGCTTTGAAAAATGTCGTCCAAACGCAAGAATCGAGTTACAAAGACACGCTTCTCAATCTTTCTGCCCGACAAAAATCTGTACTCTTTGCCATCGCAAAAGAACGGATTGCGGACAATGTGTTGTCTGGCAAATTTTTGAAAGACAATAATTTAGGAACTTCAAGTTCGGTGCAGGCTGCCTTGAAAGGTTTGCTTGAAAAAGATGTTTTGACCCGAACGGAAAAAGGCTATCAGGTGTACGACTACTTTCTGGCGGAATGGATTCGATGGAATTATTGATTCATCCTATCTGGCTCCAATCAAAAGTCTGCGCAAACAATTCCTTGTAATGCTCGCGCAACATTCGGTTTTCGGGCTTGATGAGTTTCGGGTCGTTGGCCAAAAGGCGGATGGCGGCCTCGCGAACTTGCGGGATTAATGCGCCGTCTTTTTGAAGGTCGCCAATCAGCATTTCGATTTGTCCGGATTGGCGTGTGCCGCCCGTCTCGCCGGGACCGCGCAGTTCCAAATCGACTTCGGCGATTTCGAAGCCATCGTTGGTGCTGCACATGGTTTTCATGCGGGTCTTGCCGTCGGCGGTCAGCTTGTGGTCGGTGACGAGGATGCAATACGACTGGTCGGCGCCGCGCCCCACGCGACCGCGCAATTGATGCAACTGCGAAAGTCCAAATCGGTTGGCGTTCTCGATAATCATCACCGTGGCGTTGGGGATGTTCACGCCCACCTCAATGACCGTCGTGGCTACCATGATTTGCGCGTTCCTATTAATAAAACGCTGCATCTCGAAGTCCTTGTCCTCCGCGCTCAACCTGCCGTGGCAGACGCAAATCTTGTAATGCGGTTCGGGGAAGTCGTGCAGCAAAGCCTCATAGCCTTCCTGAAGCGCAATCATATCCGTGTTTTCCGATTCCTTGATGCAGGGATAGACCACATAAATCTGCCGCCCGAGCGCGATTTGTTGTTTCATGAACATCATGATGCGGTATCGGTCGTCACTATAGACGTGATGCGTCTGCACGGGTTTTCTCCCGGGCGGCAACTCATCGATTTTGGAAACGTCGAGGTCGCCGTATTGGGTCATGGCAAGGGTGCGCGGGATGGGCGTGGCGGTCATTACCAAAGTGTGGGGTGGTATATCGGTTTTTTCATGGAATTTCGCCCTTTGCTCCACCCCGAAGCGGTGTTGCTCGTCGATGATGGCCAAGCCCAAGTTTTTGAAAACCACTTTGCTTTCAATCAGCGCGTGGGTGCCGACTACGATTTGCATTGTGCCGTCGGCCAAGCCGGCATAAATCTTCCTTCGCTCCGCGATTTTGGTGGAACCCGTCAGCAGGGCGAAGTTCACGTTCATTTCTTTCAGTTGTTCTTGCAAAGTGGCAAAATGCTGTGTGGCAAGGATTTCCGTGGGTGCCATCAGGCAGGCTTGGAAGCCGTTGTCCAAGGCCAAGAGCATCACCATCAGCGCGACGATGGTCTTGCCGCTGCCCACGTCGCCTTGCAGCAGGCGGTTCATCTGGTGTCCCGAACCCAAATCCTTGCGTATTTCCTTGATGACGCGCTTTTGGGCATTGGTGAGCGGAAAAGGCAGGTGGTTGTTGTAAAAACCGTTGAAATAGTCACCTACCACGCTGAAAACGTGACCTTTGACCGCTTGTTCACGGTGCATTTTGTTGCGCAACAGCTTGAGTTGGAAGAAGAAATGTTCCTCGTATTTCAGTCGGCGCGTGGCCTGCTGGATTTCGATGTTGTTTGCGGGCAGGTGGATTTGGTAATAGGCGTAACGGCGCGGAATAAGTTGCTCTTTTTCAATAAGTTCTCTCGGAAGTGTTTCGGGAATGTATTCAAACACCTGCTGCAAAATCAGTTTCTGCAACTTGGCGATGGTGCGCGTACCCAAGCCGTTGTCTTTCAAGCGTTCCGTGGTGTTGTAAACGCCTTGCAAGCCCTCGCCGATGAGCGGGTCCTTGGGGTCGTATTCCTCGATTTCGGGGTGGACGAAGTTGAAGTTGTGGTTGAACTCGCTGGCCTTGCCGAACAGCACATACTTCACGCCAGGCTTGAAGCGGTTCTTGAGCCATTTCAATCCTCGGAACCACACCACTTCGATGCTGCCGCTGTCGTCGGTGAAAACGCCCGTGGCGCGTGTAGCCCTCGGTGCGCCTATCATCTTGATGTTGGAAATCGTGCCAACCAACTGATAATAAACGCTTTCGTCGTTGATATAAGCCACCTTTTGGATTTGGCTTCGGTCAATGTAGCGGAACGGAAACTGGTTGAGCATATCCTGATAAGTGAACACGCCCAACTCCTTCTTCAGGACTTCGGCCTTCTTTGGTCCGACACCCTTCAGATAAGCGATATTCGTTTGCAGGAGGTTCTGTTCCATGCCACAAAAGTAATAAATCTTTCCGCTTCGCGTTTATTAATCCAAGAAAAGTACTTGAACGAATCTTTAAAACCATGTCAAAAAAAGCAATTGCGTTGTTCGTATTCTTGTTGACGGCTTGTTGTTCGTTTGCCCAAAATGCGGCCAAAATCAACTTCAACACCTCGACACTTCGGGAGAGTATAATCGTTGGCTATTCAAGGACATTCCATCAAAACCATGAAATTGAAGTTGGTTTGCGATTCCATATCAACAGTCTCGTTATGCCCGATGACCAACAGAGCATATATTATAGGCGAATGTATGCCTCAAGTTTTGCCCAACATTTGGGGTTGCAATTGGGTTATAATTGGTATTTCCTTCCCCGTCTCAACCATTTGAAACCATTTATGTTTTATGAGCTTCAAGCCGCATATTCGACTACAAGAAACCATGGTTTTTCACCTACCATTAACCTCAATGACGGGAGTTATTCTATTGAAGAATATACTGAATCATTTGGGCCTTTTCTTTGGTTACAAAACACCATAGGAGTAGGCTTCAATGTTGAAATTTGGAAATCATTTTATCTTTTTGAGAAGATTGGATTTAACGCCACCCAAATCATAGGAAAAGATGACAAACTAATGCCGGATCCTTTTCAAAAGTTTCCTTGGTTAGTCAATGAATTTGGATATCTGATAATGGCTGGTATTGGATACAGGTTTTGAAAAACGGTCTGCCATAGAGCCAAAACACGTTGAATATATGAAGTAATAAATCTTTCCGCTTCCCGTTTGCAATTCATGAGAAATAGCTAACTTTGCCGACGAAACCAATGCAAACAAGTTAAGTCATGAAGTTATTATGTTACCTAAAAAACGCTTATTATCGGTTGTTCTATTTCTTTTTTAGAATAGAAAAAAGAGACAATCAAGGAGGAGAGGAAACCGATAGATTTGCTACAGTAGTAGCACTATTACCAATGAGCCTTTTGTGCTATAGCGGCTTTTTTATTTTGCTTTACCTAATAGCCCGATTTATCACACCTATACCACTTCCTACTAGCACATTTTTCATACTATTTGCCATTGTTGATGTTGGCTTTAATGCTTTTCTGTTCTTTTCCAAAAAACGCTATTTGAAGATAAAGGAATTGTTTGGTCAAGAGGATTATGACAGGAGATTCAAAAGGTCATTGTGGTGCATAATATTTACCATAGTGATACTCTTTTCCATGTTTATCTTGATGGGGATATTCGGTAATCCCTGGGTAAAGTAAAACTTTCATGGAAACGCCTTTCATCAATATACACACCCACAACGCTAAGGATGACGATTCCTTAACTCAATTCATAATATATATCTATTATCGCCGTTGAAACAAAAACACCTATTACTATGAAAACACAGAACAATTGCAAATTAGAAGGAATGAGGCTTCTCAAGATGGTTGGTTTTATTTTCGTTATGTTATTCTCGTTAAACAATTGCTGGTCAGATAATTCATCGTCCCATAACGATACGGCAAAAGCCGAATCTTATACTATTCAATCCAATCAAATAGAGAATGGTAATGAAGTACAGAATGAAGACCAAATTCAACCTGAAAACGCTCCTTTCTATCAAATAGAGAATAACATTGACAGTATAATTGTTAATTACTGGAATGCCGTAGATTCTGATTATGATTCCTATAACATTTCATATTCATTTGTGTCGAAAAAAATGGTTGTCTTTGTAGAATACTTAAAGAATCACCCAATGTATTATATCGACTCCATAGAACACATTAATTTGTTTCTTGCTTCTATTGATGATTTCTATTTGAAAAAGACAGTTTCAATTATAGAGAAAAAAACAAAGTATGACAGAGACGAACATGTTGAATATGATATTCCAACTTTCACTATTAGTTGTTATAAAAATGGGAAACAAGTATTACTCTCAAATACACCTTTGGAAGATGGATATTATGAATTGGTTTTCAATTCAAAGTTTGAGGAGTTTAAGAGCATGTTGTTTTCTATAGTCAATGAATTTGACAAGTATGTAGAACAACTACCGGATGTGAAAGGCCCAGCAAGAAACAGATAAAAAACGACTATTCCAATGTTGGTATCCTCTTTCATTGACATTCACACGCATACTGTCCATACTGATAGTAACCTTATCCAAATTGTCAACCTGAATTTAAACCAACCCTGTCCCGAGCAAGGCTATTATAGTTACGGCATTCATCCGTGGGCATTGGATAATGCTGATTTTCAAGTTGATGAAGCCTTGAACAAACTGAAAGAGAACTTGCAACAACCTCAAGTCATTGTTTTCGAGCGGCAGATTGTTTTGTCGGAGAACCTGAAAAAGCCAATGATTCTGCACGATGTGAAAAGTCACAACGAGATTGTCGCCCTGCGGAAGAAACACAAAGCCAAGCAGCCTTGGATTGTGCATAGTTTCAACGGCACGGCGCAAGATGCCGCCCAACTCACCCATCAAGGGATTTTTCTCTCCGTCGGCGAGAGCCTGTTGCATCCCGACAGGAAAATTTACAACTCGCTAAAAACCATCGATATAGATTATATCTTCTTTGAAACAGACATGGCTGAAATCGGTATTGAAAAAGTTTATGAAGCCGCGGCAAAACTTTTGGAAACCGATGTTTCCGAACTAAAAACGAAAATCTTTAGTAATTTTGCTCGAGTTTTTCGGGGCTTTGCCGACAAGGGGTCATGACCCCTTGTCCCTACCGGGAAACGGCAAATGCCCGAAAAGGATCGAAAAGATATATACTATGGAACACTGGCAAGACAGAACCCGCCTATTAATCGGCGACGAAGGTATCAACACATTGAAAACTAAGCATGTGCTTGTGGTAGGATTGGGTGGCGTAGGTGGCTATGCCGCCGAGCAATTGGCTCGTGCAGGCATTGGAAAAATGACCCTCGTGGACGGCGATGTGGTGAACGTTACCAACCGCAACCGCCAACTTTTGGCCTTGGAAAGTACCCTTGGTCGCCCCAAAGCCGAGGTGATGGCCGACCGCCTTCGCGACATCAATCCCGAAATCGAGCTGACCGTCCTCAACCAATACCTGAAAGACCAAGCCATCATCGACCTGATGGCGCAACCCTTTGACTATGTGGTGGATGCCATCGACACGGTGGCGCCCAAGGTGTTTCTGCTCTATTACGCCAAGATGAACAACCAGCACATCGTGAGCAGCATGGGTGCAGGTGGAAAGTTCCATCCCGAAAAGGTTGAGATTTGCGACATTTCGAAGTCAAACCATTGCAGATTAGCGTTTTACATTCGGAAAAGACTGCACCGTTTGGGTGTCTTCGACGGCATCAAGGTCGTCTTTTCGCCCGAGCCAGTCGATGCCTCGTCCATCATCACCGAGGGCGTTGATGAGCAAAACAAGGTTTCCAACGTTGGCACGATTTCCTACCTTCCCGCCACTTTCGGCATCTATTGTGCTTCTGTCGTTATTAATGACCTGCTTGGAAAATAACAATTCAACAATCAACAATTCAACATGATAAAGATTCTCTTCATCTGCCACGGCAACATCTGTCGCAGTCCCATGGCCGAGTTTGTAATGAAAAAACTCGTCGCCGATGCAGGCTTGAGTGAGCAATTTGAAATCGCTTCGGCAGCCACCTCGACCGAAGAAATCGGCAATCCCGTTTATCCTCCAGCGCGGCGCAAATTGGCCGAGCACGGCATTGGCTGCGAAGGCAAGACCGCCCGCCAAATGACTCGGCAAGACTACTCCTATTATGATTATATCATTGCCATGGACCGCAACAACCTCCGCAACCTGAAACGGATGTTCGGCGAGGACACCGACCACAAAATCAGCCTCTTGATGGACTACACCCACCGTCCGAGCGATGTGGCCGACCCGTGGTACACGGGCGATTTTGAGGCCACTTGGAGAGATGTTTTGGAAGGGTGCCGAGGATTGTTGATGTATTTAAAGAAGCAATAATACCTCTTTTCGTTGTCTTCGTTCAATAAGTCATTCCAAACATCCACAAGGGAATGCGGTTGCTAAATCCCACCTCGGTTTCGTCAACGGCAAGAAAACTGTCGGGAATGTCTTTGATTTGGTCGAAAGTCTTGTTTTTGCCGCCGACCTCAAACAGATAACGATCGTTGACCAAAAAGTCACCTTTTTGCGGAAACTTCACTTCGTGTGCAACGCTCATTTGGCTGTTGAAAAACGTTTCGCGCTCGTTCCCGATTTCTACCATGGGACACAACGTATGCATCAGATTGGGATTGTTGAGGAAAATCTTGTCGGGCTTGCTGAGGTATTTGTAACTTTTGGTCTTGGAAGTGAGCAGCGAAAGAATCTGCGCTTTGTCCAAAGAATATAGCATACGAAGTCCCAACTCATTGTTGGTCGATAGTTGTTTCCACAATTCCGACATGTTAGGCTCGAAAGGCACATGCTCACTGATGATCATCAGCAAACGCTTGACTTTCAGAAGGGTTTCGTAAGAAATGTTCTCCACGGCAGGCAGGTCGTTTTCGATGACCAAGGAAACAATTTCGCGCAAACGTATGGGAAAATCATCGCCCACCTCGCGGTAAAACGGATAATAGCCGTGCTTCAAGTAAGCCTCGAACAAAGGAGTCACTTTGAGGTTCTTCGTGATTTTCATGGCCTGTTTGACATGGTCGCGAAGCAATGTCTCTATCGGGATGGGGCTGATATGGGCAACATCTTCAAAGTCAAGAAATTCGCGGAACGAAAGCCCGTAAAGCGTGTAAGGCGTTTGGCGGCGCGAAAGGTCAACCTTGGCATTGTCTATGGCAAGAAGCGAACTGCTGGTGTAAACGATGCCCATGTCGGGATAGTTGTCGTAGATGTTTTTCAGCGTTTCCGACCACGATTTGTAGCGGTGTACCTCATCAAGATAAAGCCTGCTGATGCCATGGCGGTCAGCCCAATCGACCAATTCCATCAAATTGTGCGAAGCAAACCAAAGGTCGTCGAGCGACACATAAAGCGTTTGGTCAATGTCTTCGTAGTTGTCAAGGATATGTTGCAACAACATGGTGGTCTTGCCAACACCTCGCGCCCCTTTGATGCCAATCATCCGGGCCTTCCAGTTGATTTGGGAATAGAGGTAGCGCTTGAATTTCAGGTCGACCTTGGCGATTTTGCGGTGATAGTTGTCGAAAAGCGGTTGCACTTCAATGGTTTCCATACGCATAGTTTGATTTGACACCGCAAAGATACATATTTTTACATTTCAAACTACAAAATTATTCGATTTTTTATATTTCTAACTATAAAAATATTCGATTTTTTACATTTTCAACTATAAAAATTAGTATTGTTTTTACATTTCAAACCGTAAAATTAGACTATTTTTGTCCGAATGGCTCCATCACCCGCTCGAAAATGCCGTTCATATAAGCCAAGGCCATGCCGTAGTTGCTGATCGGAATGTATTGATTCACAAAGAGATTGGTGCGGTTTAGCAATTGTTTGCGCGTGCTCATGCAGCCGCCGCATTGGATGGCCATGGCGTATTTCTCAGGATTGCTGATAGACGACAAGCCTGCCACATATTCAAAATTAATAGTCTTGCCCGTGAATTTCTGCATCATTCGCGGCAACTTCACCCGACCGATGTCCTCGCAAGTGCTGTGGTGGGTGCATGATTCGAGCAGCAAAACCGTGTCGCCGTCCCGCAATTGCGAGAGGTGCGGCGTTCCCTTGACATAATTGTCGAAATCGCCGCGCAACCGCGCCATGACGATGCTGAAACTGGTCAGGGGAATTTCCTTGGGCACGATTTTGCTCACAAAGCCAAACACCTGACTGTCAGTGACTATCAAAGCAGGTTTGGGCATGGTATCAAGGTATTGCTTCAGGTGGGTTTCCTTCAAAACGACGCAGATACATTCGTTGTCGAGCACATCACGGATGGCCATCACTTGGGGCAAAATCAAACGTCCTTCGGGGGCTTCGGAATCGACGGGACAGACCAAAACCACCACTTCATTAGGCTTGATAATGCCGCCAAGCAGCGACACTTTCTGGTAGGCACTTTCGGGAATCGTTTTCTTCAAAACTTCAACCAACGGAGCGATGTCGTCCTTCCTCTTAACGCTGAAATCCAGAATTTTAGCACCATAATTTTGCTCAACCATAGCCTTCACGACGGCAAGAAGCGGCTCTTGGTCGGCCTTGTTGTGGACGACGAAGAACGGCACGGCCAATGCTTTCAAGCGGGCAATGAGCTGTTTTTCA
>CACXQO010000150.1 GCA_902769815.1 uncultured Bacteroidia bacterium
GCCTTTGTCGCGGGTGCGCTGCACCCAGCCGGCCAATGTCACTTGCTTGCCAGCGTCGGCAAGACGAAGTTCGCCACAAGTATGCGTTCTGTACATATTCTCTGATTTAAAGATTTAAAATTTCAAGATTTAAAGATTTAACTTGCAAAGATAGGAATTCATTTCGTAAAAGCGGGAAAGTTTTTTGCTTTCAGGCATAAAATTGAAAATCTTGGGAAAATACAATTGAAAATCTTGGGAATTATCGTTCCAACAATTCAACATTAAAACAACTCAACAATTAAACAATTTCTTACCTTTGCAGCCGTGATTCGAAAGTTGAAACATATTCTTTTTGCGATTGGCGTGATGCTCACGGCCTTCCTCGCGCAGCGTTGCGCCAATGCGGTGGCTCCCACGGGTGGGCCGAAAGACGAAACGCCGCCCAAGGTGGTTGGAACCGTGCCCGAAAACCATAGCGTCAATTTCATCGGGAAGAAAATCGAAATCACTTTCGACGAGTATGTCTCCCTCGAAAACGCCAACCAGAACGTGATGATTTCGCCACCACTGAGCGAGAAACCCGACATCAAACTGAAGAACAAGACCGTAATCGTCAAGTTCAAGGAAACCTTGGCGGCCAACACGACCTACACCATCAACTTCGGCGCGGCCATCAAAGACCTGCACGAAGGCAACCAATTCAAGGATTATGTGTACAGTTTCTCGACCGGCGACCACATTGACACGCTCCAAATCGCAGGAAAACTGCTCACTGCCGAGGACAAGAAGCCCGTTGAAGGTGCTTACGTTTCGCTCTATGCCGCCGACCGCGACAACCTTGATTCCTTGCCCATGAGCACCAAGCCCAACTACATCACCAAGACCGACAAGGAAGGCCATTTCCGCCTCAATGGATTGGCCGACAAGAAGTATCTGGTTTTCGCCCTCAAGGATGTGAACTCCAACCTTTTCTTCGACTTGCCGAATGAGGAAGTGGCGTTTTTGGATTCGTTGGTGCCAGCCTCCTATCCGCAAACTTCGAGGCCGCAAGTGGTGGATACGATGGCAACGGACAGCACTTTGTTCGTCAATGACACTTTGATGATGGCCAAGGACACATTGGCTAAGGACACTTTGTTGATGAATGACACATTGACGATGAATGACACCATCGGGATGAGACCCGATTCCGCCATCATCATTCAAAAAGACACTGTGCCCCAACGCATTTTCGACCAAAAAGCCTTGAACCTCACGCTTTATATGTTCACGGAGGTGGACTCTACACAGGTGCTTTTGGAGAAAAAGCTCGTCGAAGAAGGATTGCTGCGATTCGTATTCCGCCATCCCGCCAAAGAAGCCGTCGTGATGACCCCCGAAATGCTGCCCGACACATTCAACCTTGTCGCTCTACATTCCGCTGAGCATGACACGGTTTGGTGGTATTTCACGCCCAATGTGAAAGACAGCCTTTGGGTGCATGTGAAACACGACACATTGATCAACGATTCCTCGCGCTACAGCTTGAAATTCAAGGAGTCGGGGGGAAACAGAAGACGGAAACGCGAGCCCGAAAAACTGAAAGTCAGCAACAACACCATCATTCATGGCGGACTCAAGCCCGGCGATGATTTCATCCTGAAATTCTCCGAACCAATCGTCAAATACCAGATGCGCGACTCGGCAGTTTTCAAACAAGACACAATTGTTTCCTACAACGAACTTGTCTTTGAGCAAGCCGACGAATTTGGTTTGGAATACAAACTGATGGCCGACCTTGAGGACGAAATCAACTACACTATCGAGATTCCCGACTCGGTCTTTTTCGGCATCCGTGGCCGCACGCACGAGCCTATCAAGGCCGAATTTCATCGCCTGAAGGATGACGAATATGGCAACATCTACATCACCGTGATTCCGCCCGAGGGCATGAAACAAGTGGTCGTGCAACTCACCGACGAAAACGGGAAAGTGCTTAAGCAACAGACGATTACAAAGAAAGAAGAGGTGATGTTTGAGCATCTCGCTCCTGCGAAATACAAGCTCCGCACCATCCTTGATGCCGACGGCAACGGCAAATGGAGCACGGGCAACTATCACCGCCGTACCCTGCCCGAAACCGTCATCGAATACAAAGACCTGCTTGACCTGAAGGCCGGCTGGGACATTGACTTGGACGAACCTTGGGAATTGTAAAAACCACCGCCATGAAGCCCCGAACCGATAACAACCCTTTCGGCCTACTGACCGCCTTTTTGATGATTGTCATCGCGGGATTGTTCATCCAAAAAGACTACATGGACGAATACCCCAACCACATCCACGCATGGGCTGAGCAAGACCATTATGCACTCGCTATCGGATTCATTAACAACGGTTTCGACCTGTTCCACCCCGAAACGATGATTTACAACAAGCAGTTCCCTGACTGGTGGAAAACAGCTTCCGAAACAACCATCACCGCCGCCGACTTCCCCATCCATGAGTATTGCGCCGCCCTGCTGATGCAAGTTTTTGGCACCACCTCACCTTGGGTGTTCCGCCTTTGGACCATGCTTTGGGGCTTCGTCGGGCTGTTTTTTCTCTATCGAATCGCTTTGCGGCTCACCGATGACTGGCTGAAATCCATCCTTGTCACCACCATCGCCCTGACTTCACCCGTCTATGCCTATTTCCTCAATGGCTTTCTACCCAGTATTCCTGCTTTGTCATTGGGAATCATTGGGTTATGGTTTTATCTGAAGTATTACGACGGCCACACCAAAAGGCATTTCAACCTCGGCATGGTCTTCCTCACCTTGGCCATGCTCATGCGCACCACTTTTGCCATTGAGCTTATTGCCATCCTTTGTTTTGAGGCGTTGCGCATTTTCCGAAAGGAAAGCACATGGCCCGACAAACTGCCCGCTGTCCTCGTTTCGGCATTGGTTTTCATGGCTTATTTCCTATGGAACAGGCACTTACGCAATCTTTACGGCACCATTTTCCTGAACCAACTGCTGCCGCCCGAAGATTGGCAAGATGCCAAGGAACTCATCGCCAAGGCCTACGACAATTGGTGTTTCCATTATTTCCAGAAGTTCCAATACCTTGTTTTTCTGCTGATTGCGCTCATCGCCATCGGCATTGCCATTTATCAATCAACAAGGAAGGAAGCGGTCGTTTCTACTACGCGAAAACCGCTTTCTCTTTGGTGGCTCCCCCTGATTGAAGTTTTCGGTTGCCTGCTGTTCAGCGTGGCAATGATGCAGCAGATGCCCAATCACGATTATTATCTCATCGACACCTTCTTCCTTCCAGTTCTCATCATCATTGCATTGTTGCTCAATGTGTTGCCTAAAAACCTCAATTCCAATGGGATGATATGTTCTTTTGTAGGCATTGTTTGCACTATAATGGTGTTCAACGCCACAAAAATGCAAACCGAAAGGCGGGATGACAACGACCTGAGCCACATCAGTTACATTAATTATAAGGATGCCGATGTGTTATTGGACTCGCTCGGCATACCTCGTGACGCCAAAATTGTTTGTCTTTACGGCTTTCCGCAAAATGGGCCGTTCCTGCAAATGCAGCGCAAGGGCTTTACTGCGATGTGGGAAAAAAACCGCCTGCCCGATGCCATCGAAAACTGGGAATTCGACTACATCGTCATCGAGGATTACCAATTCGTTTCACATTTCGAGGAAAGGAAAGCCCTGCTCACGCGGCTGAAAAAGATAGGCAACAACGGCAAAATCTCCGTGTGTACCCTCGCCGACCGCCCCTTGCGACACGATGCTTGGGAGTTTTTTTACTACGATTAGTTATTCGTCAGCCAAAATCACGACCCGCATCCCGACAAAGGCATACTTCGCCTTCAGTTCATCCAAGTCGTTGTTTCTCAATCGGATGCAACCTTCGCTACCGCGCCCCGGCACCGAACTCTCGTTGTTGGTGCTGCCATGAATGCCGATGCCCGAATGGCCAGGCGTTTTCAGGCGCATGAACCAGTTGCCGTAGGACAAAATCGAGCCGCGACCGTCGCCGAAGTCGTGCGTCCATTTGGAGGCATCCACAATTTCAGTGATGGTAAAGGGATTTTCGGCGGTACATTCGGGGGTTTTCATGTCGCCCTTTTTCTGTTTTTGGCCCTTTGCAAGTCCCACACAAACAGGATAATGCACACGCTTGACCGTGTCGCCGTTGACCACTTCGCAAACATACAGCCGATACTCGGGTTTGGAGATGATGATGAAGCAGTTTTTCTTGTTGACTACCTCGGAATAATATGTCGCTGTATCGGCAGGGATGGCCACAACGGTATCTTGCGTGGCGGTTTCCAAAGGTACAACCACTTTTGTTTCAGCAGTTTGGCTTCCCGATGAAGAACTGCATGACGGCAGGGCAAACAACGCCACCAACAGACCGAAAAGCAAGGTCATATTCTTCATCGTTTATTCAATATCACGCACGAGACGAACTGAACAACCAAATGTATAGTTGTCTGTTGTATAGTTAGTAGTTACGCCAGTATTATCAAACTCTACATAATTGTGAGAATCTGTTGTAGAGGTCCAATAATAACCCTTTTCACCTGGAACATATACATTAATCAAAGTGTCCGTTGTAGTTGTAGGAGGTTCACCCTCTGTTGTAGTTTTAATGGTAACAGTACGATTGCCTGCTGCTGGCAAAAATACAGCACCCGCTTTTTCCATTACCCTCCAATCTTCACCATCATAAGTAAAAATGAGATCATCATCATCAAAAAATTGTGCTCCATAATATACATTATGAGAACCACCATTAATATTACTTACTATAATGGTCTTATCCCAATTATCTGGAAGAAGTACAATGCCATAAACTCCATTAACCTTGGCCCAAGCACATTTCACCATAGCATAATAACTACTCTGACGTTCATCTAACAAATAATTCCATTCATCATATGATAATGTACGCCAGTCATTATGGCCGTCAAGCGTTTCAGTAAATTCACTCCAAGTATAATCTTCAAGGTCCGTTGAAATATTGAGAGGATTGCCGTTACTGCCCCATGTGCCCCAACCGAAGAGGTCCATCCAACCTGTATACCCCTCATCTAAAATCTTTGCATTGTCACTGCCTTCAATAGTTCCACTTCCTTGTGGGTTTTCTGAATTAGTACCTCCCACATAATGCCATTGCTTATCCGCAAAACGCCAAGTAGGTATAGATGAAGAAGGCTGATATTGTAAGTTACCTTTGGAAAAACTCACGAATTTATCATCACTTACAGAAAAAACCGGACCACAATTATATATGATATTTCCTTCAGGAACATATTCCTCGTTGATTATTGAAGTGTAAATGCTTTCAGTTATCTCAGGCACCTTAACATTATAAGTATAAATGTTTGTCCCTGTACCAATTGTGACAATAGCTTGAACACTTTCTGTTTCATTTGGTAGTGCTTGAGGGAGCAAAATTGCCCATTTCTTTCTCCCGTTTTGTGAATAAAGGTTAATCGAACAGGGATTACCTGTAGGATCAGCTGTAGGAACAATAGCACTATTATCATTTAAATCAAAATTAATATTGGCATGAGTCAAGAAGTCTTGTCCTGAAGGAGATGCAGACAAAGAAACTACTTCACTCGTAGCCACAGCAAACTCAACTTTCACCAAACCACACTGGTTCATAAGCATACAAGTGTATGAAGTAGCATCCTTGGCATAAGGGGCATTTCCGTATGACAGCACTGGCAAATTGCTGCTTTGGTCACTGATGTCAACATTAAAAGTGGTAGTTGATCCTTTTGTCAGAGTACCTGTTTCAAGGCCACCCACAAAATAGAAGTGAAGCGTTTCGGAACTGGGCGAGAGAATAGTGCCTTCAAAATGCGAACTTGTTCCTCCCGTGCTGCCCGTGTTGGTCAGCGTGCCGATGTATTTCGAGCCATCGCCCACATAAATCTTGTCGCCGAATGAGTAATTCACTACTGCAGTATTTGTACCCGGAATCACTACATGCCTGCTTCCATCTTCTACATCAAGGGTAATGTGAATTCCTTCCTCTGTTTCTTCAGGAGTCGGAGGAGTGATCGGGGTTTCCTTCCTGTTTCTTGCACTGGCTCAGTCCGAGCAGCAGAGCCGCTGCCAAACATAATGAAAGCGCATTGGCTTTTCTCTTCATAATTCTATTCATCTTCTATCGTATTTGGAGGTGCAAAAATAAACAAATTTCCGCAATTGCAAAGAAAACAGGAACAAATCATGCGGAAATCTCTCAATCAAGGATTAATTCCCTATTTTTGCCGCATGGAAAAACAGATACTTTTAGGCAAGACCCCCGCCGAGATACAAGAGGTGGTCGAGAAAATGGAACTGCCTAAGTTCACGGGCAAACAGTTGGTGGACTGGATTTACCTGAAGCGTTGCGCCTCGTTTGACGGCATGACCAACCTCAGCAAGAGTGCAAGGGCCTTGCTGTCGGAACATTATGAAACAGGATTGAAGGCTCCCGTCAAGGAACAGTTGTCGACCGACGGCACGAAGAAGTACCTCTTCCCCGCCGGCGAGCATTTCGTGGAGGCGGCCTACATCCCCGACAGGGAACGCGCCACCTTATGCGTCAGCACGCAAGTGGGCTGCCAGATGGACTGCCTCTTTTGCGCCACGGGCAAGCAGGGCTTCCAGAAGAACCTCTCCGTGGCCGAAATCATGAACCAAATCCTCAGCCTGCCCGAGTTCGACACGCTCACCAACATCGTATTCATGGGCATGGGCGAGCCTTTGGCCAACTACGACAACCTGATGCGCTCGTTGGACATCCTCACGCAAGAATGGGCGCTCGGCTGGAGCCCCACGCGCATCACCGTCTCCACCTGCGGCCTCATCCCCAACATGAAACGTTTCCTCGAAGAGTCGAAATGCAACCTTGCCGTCTCGATGCACAGCCCCTTCCACGACGAGCGCCTCAAGCTGATGCCCGTCGAGAAGACCTATCCCATCAAGGAGGTGATTCACGCCGTCAGGCAACACGACTGGCACGGACAACGCCGCCTGTCGTTTGAATACATCGTCTTCAAGGACCTCAACGCGAGCAAGGAACACATCAAGGAAATCGCAAGGCTGCTCGGCAGCACCCGTTGCCGCATTAATTTAATAAGGTATCACGCCGTACCGAACATCCCGCTGAAAAGCCCCGACATGGCCACCATGACGTGGTTCCGCGACGCGCTGAACGAAAAGGGCATCATCGCCACCATCCGCGCCTCGCGCGGACAGGACATCGACGCGGCTTGCGGGCTGTTATCAACGAAAAACCTGTTATAGCGACCGCAGCGAAACCGCGAAACCGCCGCAAGGCGCCATCCTCAGTTTCAATTCCGATTTGGCCGTTACCGTCTTTTTGGTGATGGTGTAGGCTTGTGGGTTGTAATGTTCGTCGGGAATGCCGCTGGCGTCTTTGGCGTCACAGTAAATCGTAGCCTCGTATTTCACGCCGGGTTTCAGGAAATCCAGTTTCACCTTGACCTCACGGGCGTTTTCGTCGGTGATGCCGCCCACATACCACACATCTTTTGGAGTTGGAAGTTGATAGTTGTCAGTTAAAAGTTGGATGTCGTCAGGAATGTCGTAAACGAATCTCATGGCATTGGAAATCACGCCTTTCTTGCCGTCGGCCAACGTGCCAACGCCTTCGGCGGCCTTGTTCAATGTGGAGAGTTTCGGGTGACGCGCCGTAACGATGTATTCGCCGGGTTCGGCTTCAAGATACAAAGTCTTGTCCCAGTCGACAGCCACGTCCTTGATGAACTGGAAGGCATCCATAAATGGTTCGTAGTGTTCGGGGAAGTCGGCGGCCATTTGCAGCGGCGAGTAGAAGGTCACATAAAGGCCGAGTTGGTTGCAGATGGTGGTCTTCATCTTTCCTCCCCACGGCACGATTTTGCCCATATCGGTCTCGAAGATGCCGGGCGTGTAGTCCATCGGGCCGCCTTGCAGGCGCGTGAAAGGTAGTATGGTGGTGTGCCCAGGCTTGATGCGCTCTGCAAAGGCCGGTGGGCCTTACCGCTTCGTGGGCGTTCACCATGATGTGGTGCTTGGCAGCCTCAGTGATGGCATAGTGGTAGTGGTTGTTGATGGGCTGGCTGTAGTGCCCTTCGGCAAAGGGGATGATGGTGCCCACATAGCCGCTCTTGACCGCATTGTAGCCGTATTGGTTCATCAAAGTGTAGGCCTTTTCCATCCAGCGCTCGTAATTCACCGTGGAGGCACTACTTTCGTGGTGCATGATGAGGCGTATGCCCTTCTCGTGGGCGTATTTGTTCAAGGCGGGCAGGTCGAAGTCGGGATAAGGCGTGAGGAAGTCGAAGACGAATTCCTTCTGCTTGCCGTACCAGTCCTCCCAGCCAATGTTCCAGCCTTCGATGAGCAGCCCGTCGAAGCCGTTGGCGGCGGCAAAGTCGATATAGCGGCGCACGTTGGCGTTGTTGGCGCCGTGGGTGCCGTTGGGCTTGGCGTGTTCGTAGTCGGTCTGGCCGAGTTTCACCGAGGGGAAGTCGTTGGTGTAGGCCCAAGTGCTCTT